>PXAS01000327.1 GCA_003565815.1 PVC group bacterium | reverse complement strand
TGTTCCCGAGGTCAACTCCTCGTAGCCACACCGCGGCCGATCAGGTCTTGCCGTTCTCTCTTGTCACGCCCCAATCCTCTTTGCCAGGTAAATTGGCTCGGTCACCCTCCTGAGTAGTTACCAAGACATAATTTTTGGGGGGAATTCCTTGGTTCTAACGCAGCCGGGTTCAACCGCCGTATGCGGAAAACCGCACGTACGCTGGTGTGGGATCCCTGACGGGCGCAATCCCGTCAGGGCGACCCGATCATATTCTCACTCCCCCCGCCGTCCCACGCGGGATGAACCAAACATGTCACTTTAGACTGAAACCCGATGCAGGCGGATGGCGGCGGCAACCACAGGCTGCGCCCACTCGGGAACGCGGGTTAGATCAGACGGCGCGGTGATCTTCCGCGCTTTCATTTCCAGAACCAGTTCCGGACGCGGCGAGAGTCCTTTCGCGGGATCGCCCTCCGCTGTATTGTCATAAACCCGGAGATGATGGAGAACCGGCAGAAGCCGGATGAGATTTTCCCGGCTTCCATTCCAGCGTTCCCGGATTTTGTCTTCGGGAATGTCGTGACCGCCCCGGGCCACCCGCGCCCGGACCCGCTTCAGATGCAGTTCGGGACTTTCCAGACCGCAAAACCACATGTTCAGCAAATGACCCGACAGCGCCGCCTGGTGCAGCAGCGCCGGGATCGTTCGCCCCCCAAGGGTGGTTTCAAAGCGGTAATCTTTCCCTTCGCGAATCGCCTGTTCCAGCAATTCCCGGCCAATCTGCCAGGCATGCCCATTGGCCAAAACCGGCGAAATATCAGGATGCAGAGTCCGAATTTTCGCGGCGATGGTGTCGGGGTTGAAGACTTTCGAATCATTTGAGCAAAAAATGCCTTCACCAATACTGGATTTTCCCGCGCCATTCACACCCGCCAACACATAAATCTTCGGGGTGTTAGTACGAATGGCGGTCATGTTCATCCTGTTTTGGGTGAGCTGCGGCAACGGCCGCCAGGCTCAATTCCTCCGGTGTAGCATGAAAGGCCCGCTCGGCCCCCTCTTTTTGCAACGGATCCTGCATGTCTTCCAGCATGCCCTGATACTCCCTGCGCAAATCCGCCAGCAACGGATCATCTCCACCGAACCATTGCTTGTAAAGATCATAGGTCACCAACACCGCCTGCGGCTTGTTGTGGCGGGTGATCGCCAGCGCGCCTTCTTTGCGGACCTGATCCAGAACATCCGCCGTAGTGTTCTTGAGCGCCGTCGCGGTCACCGGTGTCATTTCATGCACTTTCGGACAGGGAGGAGAAATCGTGATTGGATATTTCATATCCCTAAAATAATTAAAATACCTATTTTAGCAAGAAATAAGACGGAAGAAATTCCAGGAGACCCATCTTCCCCTTTGGCCCCATCCGATACTGCAACCCTACTTCGCGACCACGCTGCTTGCGTCTTCGCTCTGCGGGCTACGCGGTCACAAGGCCGCGGACACGGTTGGTTCTCCTTTCTTTTTCAACGTTCGAAGTTGGACGTTCGATGTTCTTCCCCCTCCATATCTCCACTCCAGCCGCCTAAGCAAACACATCGAAGTCCGAACCCTAACGAGAATCAAAAATGCCCAACGGATGGCTACGCCGGACAACGGATGCTAAGAAATCCGTAAACCTTTTTAAAAGGGATGGTTCGTGATCTCTTTTGATAGAATTCCAGGAATGTCAGGTATGAACACGAAACCTTTTCCCGCACCCCCCGCTATCTGACGAGTCGGATTCAAGAGAATCTGGGTGACAAATCCCCTACTTCATGGAACGCACCGGCATCCCCGAGTTTTACCAAACCCACCTCGGAGAAAAGGATACCGGCCACTCCGCCAGCGGCGGACGCATCCTCCCCTTCCACACCCTGTGTGCATTGAAAAATCTACCCTGAATGGTTGTTAAATTTTCAAGCACGCCAAATCGGCACGAGATCCGCCTCAATGATCTTGCGGTCATGCGTAGCCAACGAAAGCCCCTCCGCTCTGGCCGACGAAACAATGAGCCTATCCGCGGGATCAAGATGAAAGGCGGAAGGCTAGTACTCTGCCCCCCCTACCCTTCTCGCTCAAACCAATTCTCTACCCTCAGTCCGGGCAAGCCCTCAAAATGCCGAATATTGCCCGTAGCCAGAATTAGATTGTACCGAAGTGCGGTGGCGGCGATCAACAAGTCAAAATCCGCCCTGGGCTGACCCACACGCTCCATATGAACTTTCAACGTCGCGAATCGCTGAGCCACCCCCAAATCCAATGTGAACAAAGACAACTTGTTTTCCAAAGCGGAACGATACTCCTGCCACAATCGAACGCTGTTCCGCTTTTCCAAGCCGTAAAGCAGTTCAGCCTCACAGATCGCGGAAATCCCCAAGCGATGATCCCCCAGTGTGGACCACCGCCTCACCACCCCCGCATTCGGCTCAGGTCGCAAGCGCTGAGAATACACCGAGGTGTCCAACAAATGCGTTAAGGTCTTCATGCCAAGGGATCTCCCCGATTGGCAGACACCTCTCGGGCGGGCAGATTCAATTCATCCGTAAGCGGACCATATTTCGCCTGACACTCCGCCACGCTGCCCCACACCGATTGTTCCGGCTCAGGTTCCAGATACGGCACAATGCGAACAATCGGCTTCCCGTGGCGAGTCACAACCAGCGCCTCTCCACCCGCCGAAACATCTTCACACACTTCAGACAGTTTGTTTTTCACTTCAAATATACCGAGCGTCTTCATGTTAAAATTCTAGCTGTCTGGATGGAATAGATCAAGAAAAATATTTATCTCTTTTTGAAGTTTCGATGTTCAAGATTCGATTTCATCCTCTTCCCCCATTGCCCCAAAGCGGCGCGAAGCGCTTTTGGAGTGCGGTCGCTTCAGCTACAGCTTTGCACGTCCAAAGGACAAGTCACACTTCCCAAACAAATACGGGTTGAAAACGGAAAGCGAATGATCGCCTTTGACAAGAAACTGAAGCGGGAAATGGGGTAAAGCCGTGATGGGGTGATGTTGTTGTGGACCACGGGCGCGCCAACATCGACACGCCGCCCCCCCCCTCGCATACAGGGGCGAAGGATGGGCATGGTTTGGCTTGGGGCCATCCTTCCTTCAACTTTTCATTTGCCCCCGGGATCATTTCCGCCTAAGGATAATACTTCGAAATTTCTTCTTTTTCATCTGAATCCGTGAGTCCTTTGCTTTGCATCCGCACAATCTCAGGGATTTAGGGTTCAGTCAGCCACCGGAAACCCTTGGAAAGCAAAATATGAAACAACTCAAATGCGCAGTCATCGGTCTGGGCATGGGCCACAATCACCTGCTCAGTTATCAAAATAATTCCCGCGCGGAATTGGTGGGGGCCGCGGATCTGGACGAAAAGAAACTTGACCGCGCGGAAGTGGCGGCGCCGGGCATCCGGACGTTCACCGATTATGCGGAGATGTTGCGGGAAACCCAACCCGATGTCGTCAGCATCGCCCTGCCCAACAGCCTCCACCTCCCCGTGGCCGTGGCCTGCATGGAAGCGGGCGCGGACGTGCTCTGCGAGAAACCCATGAGCACCGATTTGGCGGGCGCCCTGGAGATGCAATCCGAAGCCGAACGCCTCGGGCGCACGATCTACATGAATCTCTCCCAACGGTTCAACCCCTTTCATCGGGCCGCCCGCAAACTGGTGGGCAGCGGAGTGCTGGGCGAAGTCTACCACGGCTACACCTCCTGGACCCGCCGGGACGGCATGCCCGGGTTCGGCGGATGGTTCGGACAAAAGGCCCTGTCCGGCGGCGGACCGTTGATCGACCTGGGCGTCCACCGCATCGACATCGCCCTTTGGCTGATGGGCAACCCCAAGCCGGTCACCGTTTCCGGCGTTACCCACCACCACCGCGGCATTCCCCTGGCCCGCAAACAGGGAAAGGTGTTCGACGTGGAGGATTTCGCCAGCGGCTTGGTGCGTTTTGAAAACGGCGCCTCGTTGTTGTTTGAGATTTCCTGGGCCGGGTTCCAAGAGGCGCACGAACGACAGGCCCTGCGATTGGTCGGGACCGAGGGCGGACTGGAAGCCGAACCCGGCGCCAACGGATGGGAATTGGTGCTCAGCCACGATGTCGGCAATGTGCCCATGGCCTCGCGCATGTCCGCCCCCAAAGGGAACGCGCCCTACTCCTGCGAGGAACTGGTGGACAGCATTCTCGACGGCACCGACTTTCCGGCGACGGCCCGGGACGGCATCCGAATGCAAATCATTCTCGACGCCCTCTACACCAGCGCCGAATCCGGTCATGAAATTGATGTGAAGTCCTTTGCCCCCGCAGCTTTCGCGCTCTTATGATCCAAGTGGCGGGATTTTTTTTGTGGGCATATGCCTTGGGGTCTTTTCCCACGGGCTACCTTCTGGTGCGCGTGCTCAAAAACAAAGATCTCCGCTCCCTCGGCAGCGGCTCCACCGGCGCCCGCAATGCCGGACGTGTCCTGGGGCGAACCGGCTTTTGGCTCACCTTGGCGGGCGACACCGCCAAGGGAGCCTTGGCCGTGGGACTGCCCCTGTGGCTGGACGCCCCGGATGCGGCGGTTTGGGGCGCGCTCGCCGTCTCCACCGCCGCCCATATCTGGCCGGTCTGGCTCCGGTTTTCCGGAGGACGCGGCGTGGCCGTGAGCCTGGGGGCGCTGGCCGCGGCCAACCCGCCCCTGCTGGGCGTGCTCGCACTCGTCACCGGTATCGTGGCCCTGCTCACCCGCCGTTTTCAAATCAGCGGACTCGCGGGTTTTCTCTCGTTGCCTTTCGCGGCCCTGGCCTTGCAAAGTCCCGCCGGTGAAGTGATCGCCCTGACGGCACTGGCGGCCCTCGTGCTTTTCGCGCACCGGGCCCTGATTTCACAAACGCTGGGACGTGCCCCCGTTCCCGCCAAGATGGAGTCCGCCGCAAATGAATAGTCCCAACCAACTGTGCTTCAAAATTGCGGACGCCGAGGCAGAATTCCGGCAGATTCGCGAACTCAATTATCGGACCTTCGTCCGGGAAATTCCCCAGCATCAACCCAATTCCGAAGAATCGCTCCGGGACCGATTTGAGGAGGAAACCGTGTACTGCATCTGCCTGCGCGGCAGCCAACTCGTGGGCATGATCGCCCTGCGCAGCCAACGCCCGTTCTCCCTGGATCAAAAGCTGGACAATTTGGACGCCCTTCTGCCCGCCCACAACTCCGCCTGCGAAATCCGCCTGCTGGCCATCCCCCCGCAGCACCGGCACGGGCGGATTCTCGCGGGCCTGTGCATGCTCGTCTACGAATATTTCGAAACCCGCGGCCACGATCTCGGCATCCTCTCCGGAACCCCGCGACAGGTCAAACTCTACCGACACTTTGGCTTCGCCCCCTTTGGTCCGGTGGTGGGCACCCCCGAAGCGCCCTACCAACCCATGTACCAGACCATGTCCCATTTTCTGCGCCTGGCCCGGAAAATGAACCGGCCCATGTTCCGGACATTGACCCGCGGCAAAACCAACCTCCTGCCCGGCCCCATTCACCTGACCACCCAGGTGCGCGCCGCCCTCGGCGCCAAACCGATTTCCCACCGCAATCAACGCTTCGCGGATATCCTCGCACGCGCCCGGGAAAGCCTTCTCCAATTGACCGGCGCCGCCGACGTCGCCGTGGCCATGGGCACCGGAACCCTCGCCAACGACTTGGTCGCCGGGCAAATCGCACAGCTCCCGGGGCGGGGCCTGATCCTCTGCCACGGCGAATTCGGTCGCCGCCTGGTGGACCACGCCACCCGCTTTCAACTGGATTTTGATCTGCTGGAACTGCCGTGGGGGGAAGCCTTCACCGGGGACATGCTCGCCGACGCCCTTTCCAAAGGCGAAGCAAAAACCTGGATCTGGTCCGTACATGCGGAAACCTCCACCGGAATCCTCAACGACCTGGAAGCCCTCAAGGCCCTCGCGCAACGCTTTGAATGCAAACTCTGCCTGGACTGCATCAGTTCTCTGGGCAACGTCCCCTGCGATCTACGCGGGGTGGCCCTGGCCTCCGGCGTCTCCGGCAAGGGCCTCCGTTCCCTTGCCGGGCTTTCGCTGGTCTTTCACGACCGGAATCTTCCCCCGGCTCGACGCCCCCTGCCCCGCTCGCTGGATCTCAGCCTCTACGCCAACGGCGCCATTCCCTTCACCCTGTCCTCCAATTTGGTGACCGCGCTGAAAATTTCCCTGGAAGACCTGGAACCCGCTCGCCGCTTCCGCGAAGTACGGGAAAAAACGCAATGGGCACGGCAAGCCTTGCGGGAAGCCGAAATTCCGTTTCTCGGAGATGAAGATTCCTGTTTCCCCGGCGTCATCACCATTCCCCTGCCCCCGCACGTAGATGCTGGAACCCTCGGGATGTCCTTGGAGGAAAAAGGCTGGATTCTCAGCAGTCACAGTCAATATCTCCAGGAACGCAATTGGGTGCAAATTTGCTTTTTCGGGCCCGCGGACATCGAGGATCTTCCGCCAATGATTCGGCGGCTGGCAAGAGTCATTCACTCCGTGACCCCATGAAAAAACGCCTGATTTCCGCAGCCGCGCTGCTTCTGACCATCCTCGCCGCCATCACGCTCGACTGGTTCTCGGGCGGACTCCTGGAGACCTTTCCGCTTTTCACGATCCTGCTTCTAGGGACCACCCTGCTCATGGGGAGTTCGGAAATGCACGACCTGATGCGCAAATGGGGAAAATACCGACACCCCCTCCCCACGGCCCTCCTCCTCATGGGGGTTCCGGGCGCATTTCTCATCGCCCTGCTCCTCCGGGAACACGGCCTATGGCTGCTACTCTACCTGATCCTCGTGGCCAAAATGGTCGATAATGGGGCCCTCTTTGTTGGCAGTATATGGGGACGAAAGCCGCTGGCGCCCAAAATCAGTCCCAACAAAACCGTGGAAGGACTGATCGGCGGCCTCCTCATCGGCACGGCTTCCTCCATCATCTTCGGACTCCTCCTCTTCGAAAACGCCCTGCTTTTCAGTTTGGTGTTCGGGCTGCTCATCAGCCCCCTGGCGGTCGCGGGAGATTTGGCCGCCTCCTTTCTCAAAAGAAAAGCCGGTGTCAAAGACTCCGGCACCCTCCTCCCCGGCATCGGCGGAGTCCTCGATTT
>PXAS01000247.1 GCA_003565815.1 PVC group bacterium | reverse complement strand
ACGCCCCCACCCAAACAAAGGGCGGATGATCGGCAACGGCATCCGCGAGTCGGGCCAAGGCCGCGTTGGCCATGCGGATGCACCCGTGGGAGGCGGGGGATCCGAGCCGTTCTTCCTGATGGGTGCCGTGAATGTAAATATGGCGGTTCAGGCTGTTGCCATTCATCTCGGGCACCAGTCCGCGAAGGGGCAGGACCCGGGTGAGAATGGCGTCGCCCTCTCCGCCGGTCCAGCTGGTGAGCGGGACTCCCACGGGTTTTCGGGAGACAAACGCTTGGCCCAAGGGGCCTCCGCGTCCGATGACTTCGGTGACTTCGTGCCAGCCCAAGGGCGTCTGGCCCGAATCCGGGGTGTTGCCCAAGCCGAAGCGGCTGGTGGACACGGGCTGGATTTCCGAACATTCGCCCCGCTGGAAAATCAACATCCGTTGGCGGGGAAGGTCCACCAGCCAGAACGGACGATTTTTGTCGGGCAAGGCCGACAACAATGGGTCCAGCGTGGCGATGACGTCCGGGAAAAGTTCTGGAAAGGTGCGCATGGGGACTTCTTCGGGTTTTGAGGGGCGTTCGTCAATGATCAATCGCACCCAAAAAAGAACAACGATGCGATGCATCGCCTTAACTTTTTTGTGGCACAACTCCACTCGGAATCTCACGGTCCTATGCGAAGATTTATGGTTTACAGAGTACTGGGATAATCCCCATTTTATGGAAAGATCGACAAAGTTTGGGGCAAAGGCGTCCCCCCTTCGCCCCAGCCGGTGCGGAGACCGGCGCTCCTTTCCCCCTTCGCCCCTTCTTTCAACGTTCGAAGTTGGACGTTCAATGTTCGACGTTCGCTTTCCAATTTGCCGTAAATCCCATTGCATCCCGTCGGAATTCGGGTAAGTTGCTTGCCAACAATTATGAACACGACCCCCACCGCAGAAACCGACCCGCCCAGCCGCAAAGAAGTCTGGAAAATGTTTGACCGGATCGCGCATCGTTACGATGTGCTCAACCGTTCCCTGTCCTTTGGACGGGACGTGGCGTGGCGAAAACGATTGCGTAAGCACTTGCCCACGGACCGGGAATTGCTCTTGGTGGATTTGGCCACGGGCACCGCCGACCAAATCCTGTTTTTGTTGGATGGGCCCGCCCGCATTGCCGAGGCCAAGGGCTACGATTTGTCCGAGGAAATGCTGTCCATCGGACGCGAAAAAATCGAGAAAAAGGGCTTGGGAGATGTGGTGAGCCTGCATACCGGCGACGCGATGAAATCGCCGCAGCCCGACGGGTCGGCCGACGTCATCACCATCAGCTTCGGCATCCGCAACGTCGAGGACGTGCCCACGGCCCTGGCGGACATGCGCCGCACCCTCAAGCCGGGCGGCAAGCTGTTGATTCTGGAATGCTCGCTCCCGGAAAACCGGTTCATGCGCAAAGCCTATTTGCTGTATTTCCGCCACATCCTGCCCAAGTTGGGCGGCATGGTGAGTGGGGACAGCCACGCCTACAATTATTTGAACAAGACCGTGGAAACCTTTCCCTGCGGGGAAGCGTTTTGTCAATTGATGCGGGAGGCGGATTTCGCGGAGGTGAAGGCGGAACCCATGACCTTTGGCGTGGCCACCCTGTATGTGGGCACGAAACCGGAGGAGGCGGCGGCGTGAGGGCGGAAAAAAACGCGAAGGCGCCTCCGACCGGTTGCCCGAACCTGGCGGAAGCGGTTTCCGAGCTTCGGAAAGAAATTTCGCAGGCCTTCCGAGACTCGGAAAACGTCCCCGAGCACATTCTCCGCCGCGGGCGGCGTCTGGAAATTCCCCTCAACCCCTCCATGCCCAACGCGGAGGTGGATCCCTTTCATTGGCTCCTTGCGCAGCCCCACGTTGAAAAAACACTTTGGTCCTGCCGCGACAGCGGGGATGTGACCGCCGGGGTGGGCTGTTGTCACTTGCTGAACGGCGCCTCGGTGGAGGACCCCGGACGTTTGCTGGACCGCGGACGGGAAATCCTGGCGGATTTTGAAGGGGTCTGTCCCCGTTATTTCGGCGGGTTTTCGTTTTCGTCCGCCTCCGTGGATGAAGCGCCCTGGCAGATTTTCGGACGGTCCCGGTTTTTGATTCCGCGCTTTGAGGTGGCTCGGAAAAAGGGACAGACCTCTTTGGTGTGCAATTTGCTGTTCCAACGGCACGTGCATTTGGACCGCGATCAGCTTTTGGCGGAACTGGACGCGCTGGTTTGCCGGATGGCGCCGCCGGAAGCGTTGCCTCCGATCACGGAGCGCGCGGATTTCCCCGATCGGGCCGGATGGGAGGCGAATGTGCGGGCGGGCTTGGACTTGATTGCTTCCGGCATTCTCGACAAGGTGGTGCTGGCCCGCAAGGCGGTGTACAGTTTCGCGGAACCGGTGGACCCCATCCATATTCTTTCGGTGCTGCGTCCGGTGACTTCGAACTGTTATCACTTTTTGATCCAGCCTTCCGGGGAAGCGGCGTTCATGGGCACGACCCCGGAATGTCTGTACCGCCGGGAGGGACGCGAATTGAATACCGAAGCCTTGGCGGGAACCCGTCCCCGGGAAAAGGACGAGGAACGGGACGCGGTCCTGGCGGCCCAGTTGCTGGAAAATCCGAAGGAGCGCCGGGAACAGGAATTGGTGCGCCGGGACCTGCTGCGTCAATTGCATTTGCTCTCCACGCGCGTGGATGCCGATGAAACGCCTTCGCTCTTGCGTCTGGAGCGCAAGCAACATTTGATCAGCCGTATTCGCGCCCGCTTGCGGGATGGGGTGGGGGATGCGGATTTGCTGCAGGCCTTGCATCCGACTCCGGCGGTGGGGGGATCGCCCCGGGTGAACGCGCTCAAGGAAATTCCACGACTGGAACCCTTTTCCCGGGGCTGGTACGCGGCGCCGGTGGGGTGGTTCGGGCCGGATGCGGCCGAATTCGCGGTGGCCATTCGTTCGGGCCTGGTGCGGGATCATCGGGTGAATGTCTATTCGGGGGCGGGGATTGTCGAGGGATCGGATCCCGCCGCCGAATGGGCGGAAATCGAAAACAAAATCAGCGATTTTGTCAAGGTGACCCAATATCGCCCCTCCGGGCGGGCGGCGAATTCGGTGGAGGAGGCCTGATCGATGGCCGCGGCGATGGCGGGTGCGCGGCTTCGGGTGGGGGTGGACACCGGGGGAACCTTTACGGATGTGTTGGCCTTGCAGGACGGTGTTTTGCGGGCCTACAAGTTGAGCTCCACCCCCGGAAAATTTGAAGAGGCGGTTTTGGAGGGGGCGGGGGAGGTGACCCGGGGGGAGGCGTTCGAGTTGGTACACAGCACCACCGTGGCCACCAATGCCTTGTTGGAGCGAAAGGGCGCGAAAACCGCGCTCATCACTACGGGCGGATTCAAGGATGTGCTGGCGATCGCTCGGCAGGCCCGGCCCGCTTTGTACGATCTCATGCCCCGTCCGGTCGCGCCTTTGGTGCCGCGGGAGTTACGCTTCGAGTTGCCGGAACGGGTGGGGGCGGACGGATCGATTCTGGTGCCGCTGGATTTGGACCCGCTGGATGATATCATTGCCACGCTCCGGCGGGAAGGCGTGGCGTCCGTGGCGGTGTTGTTTTTGTTCTCGTTTTTGGCGCCGGAACATGAATGCCGCGTGGGGGAGATGTTGGCGGCGGCGGGTTTCTCGGTTTCTTTGTCCCACCAGGTGTTACCGGAATTCCGGGAAGTGGAGCGGGGGTCGACCACGGTGGTGAATGCGTATGTGCGTCCGGTGATGGAGGATTATTTGACGAAAGTGTCGAAAGGGGCGGGAAAATTGGGAGCGGAACGCCTGCGCATCGTGCAGTCGAACGGGGGATGTTTGACCCCGGAGCGCGCGGGGGCTGAAGCCGTGCAAACGCTTTTGTCGGGTCCGGCGGCGGGGGTGATGGGCGCGTGTACGGCCGCCAGGGCCGGGGGACGGGATTTGAATTTGATCACCTTCGACATGGGCGGAACGTCCACGGACGTGGCCCTGATTCGCGGGGAACCGGTGGTGACCACCGAGCAGACGCTGGGCGGCTTTCCGGTGGGGGTGCCCATGGTGGATGCGCATACGGTGGGCGCGGGCGGTGGATCGATCGCGTCGGTGGATGCCGGAGGGGCCCTTGCGGTGGGGCCGGAAAGCGCGGGCGCCTACCCGGGTCCGGCCTGTTATGGAAACGCGGGGGACCCCACGGTGACGGATGCGCACGTGGTGCTGGGGCATCTGCGGCCGGAGGCGTTTTTGCAGGGACGCATGCCGCTGGACGTGGAGCGTTCGCGGAGCGCCTTGGCGAAGCTCGGGGCGCAAATGGGCGGGTTGGATGCCGAAGCCGCCGCCCGGGACGTGCTTCGATTGGTCAACATCAACATGGAGGCCGCGATTCGGGTGATTTCGGTGCGGCGCGGGCACGATCCAGTCGATTTCACCCTGGTGGGTTTTGGCGGCGCGGGCGGTTTGCATGTGTTCGCTTTGGCGGAGGCGTTGAAGATGAACCGGGTGCTGGTGCCCTGTCACCCCGGCGTGCTCAGCGCCCTGGGGGCGGTGGCCATGCCGATGCGGCAGGAAACCAGTCAAACGGTGATGCGGGCATGGACTCCCGGCGCGGAGGCGGAATTGCAGGGCATCCTGGAGGGCTTGAAAGATGATTTGTTGGAACGTTTTGCCGGGGACGGGGTGGACGCGGAAGCGCTGACGTTCCAGCCCATGCTGGAGATGCGGTACCGGGGTCAATCGCACGAGTTGTGCGTGAACCTGGCTTCCGCGTCATTGGCGGAAGCCGTCGGGGCGTTTCACAAGTTGCACCGCAAGCGGTACGGACACGCCGATCCGGCGGAACCCGTGGAGGTGGTGACGGTAAGATTACGGGGACAGGCCCCGAATCCCGAGGTTTTTCTGCCGGAACTCGCGGAAAGGCGGACGGGAGATTTGCCGCCGGAGATTTCTCCGGGCGTGGTGCGGCGCGAGCGCTTGCGAAGAGGCGACGTGGTGGAAGGTCCGGCGCTGATTCAGGAGGATTTTTCCACGGTTCTTGTGCCGGAGGGCTGGCGGGTCTTTCCGGATCGGGTGGGCAATCTGACGGGGGAACGCGAATGAAGGCGGAGCCTACAAAACCTGCGCGGACGGCGGAAGGGGTTTCGGCCACGGATCTTTCCGTGTTCCATCATCTGTACAGCTCCATCGCCGATGAAATGGGGGCGGTGTTGGCGCGTACGGCCTATTCGCCGAACATCAAGGAACGCAAGGATTTCAGTTGCGCTTTGTTCGATGACCAGGGTCGATTGCTGGCCCAGGCGGCTCATATTCCCGTGCATTTGGGCGCCATGCCCCGGAGCGTGGCCGCCGCGCGCAATGCGTTTCCCAAAATGGACGCGGGGGACGTGGTGATGTTGAACGATCCTTTCGAAGGGGGAACGCATTTGCCCGACGTGACCTTGGTGAGTTCGGTGTTTTCCAGTGGGGATTGTATGGGCTATACGGCGACCCGGGCCCACCATGCGGATGTGGGGGGAATGACGCCGGGCTCGTTGCCGAACAGCCGCAGCATTCACCAGGAGGGGCTTCGGATTCCGCCGGTGCGTCTGGTGCGGGGCGGGGAAATGGAAGAGGATTTGATGCGGATTTTCTGCGCGAACAGCCGGAATCCCGGAGAGCGTCGCGGGGACATGCGGGCACAGCTTCATGCCCATCATGTCGGCGAAACCAGATGGCTGGAGCTGGTCGAACGGGCGGGAGACGGGAAACTGCGGCAAATGAATGAAGCGTTGATGCGGTACGCGGACCGGCGGATGCGCGCGGCATTGTCCCGTTTGCCGCGGGGCCGTTGGTCTTTCGAGGAGGAGATTGAAGACGAGGCGGGGACGGGCGTGGCGGCGGTGTTGCGGGGGACGCTGACGGTGTCCGATGCGGGCGTTTGCGTGGATGTGCGCGGGAGCGATGACATGGTTCCGGGCAGCCTCAATGCGGTGCGGGCGATTACGGAGTCGGCGGTGTATTATGTGTTTTTGTGTTGGATGTGCCGGAATTCCGGTAACGCGAGTCCTCCCATCAATGGCGGATGTTTTCGATCCATCGAATTGCAGACGCGTCCGGGGTCGGTGTTGGATGCGCAATGGCCGGCGGCGGTGGCGGGCGGGAACGTGGAAACCTCGCAGCGGGTGGTGGATCTGGTGTTGGGGCTGTTGAATGAGGCCCTGCCGGGGTCTGTCCCCGCACAGTCTCAGGGGACCATGAACAATGTGACCCTTGGCGGGAGAACCCCGGAGGGCGGCTTTGCCTACTATGAGACGCTGGGCGGCGGCGCCGGGGGCGGGCCGGGCGTTCCGGGGGCGTCGGCGGTGCAAACGCATATGACCAATACCTTGAATACCCCGGTGGAGGCGTTGGAGTTCGCCTATCCGCTGCGGGTGCGCCGCTTGGAAATCCGGCGGGACAGCGGGGGCGCGGGCGCTTTTCCCGGTGGCGATGGCCTGGTGCGGGAATGGGAAGCGTTGTCGCCAATGGAGGTGACGGTTTTGACGGAACGGAGGCGGACGGGCCCAAAAGGGTCTTCGGGCGGAAGCGCCGGAAAGCCGGGACGGCAGGAAATTCGCACCGCGTCCGGGGAAATCCTGACGTTGCCGGGCAAGGGCGGGGGACACTTGTCGCCCGGAGACATTCTGCGGGTGGAAACCCCGGGCGGGGGCGGCTTCGGTTAAAGCACGGATCATTACAAAAAGCGGTCCAGGCCGTGGCGGATGACTTGGGTGCGGACGGGGGTGTTGTCGGAGATGAGGGTGAAGTCGGCGAAGTCAAATCCGGGGGCCACGCTGCAGCCGACCAAGGCTTCGTCTTTCATGGGTTCGCCGGCTTGCCAGACCCCGGCGGGAACCACGGCGGAAAAGGTGGCGGTGGCGGCATACAGCTCGCGGATACCGGCGTGGCGGTGGCGGGGCTGTGGCAGTGGATTTGCCTTTCTCTCTTTGCTTGCTTCTGTTCCAATCCTTTTCGTTTTTTGAACAGAAGGTCGCGAAGGAAGCGAAGAGTTTCAGTGGGGTTGCTGCCATGAAAGTATTGCTACAGGTGTTTTCCACCTACAGGGCCTGTCGATTTATTTGCGAAGAAGAAAATTCAACCACTGATATCACTGATTTACACTGATAATAAAATATTAATGGTTAATTATTACCTGTCACTCTACATCAGTGCATATCAGTGT
>PXAS01000176.1 GCA_003565815.1 PVC group bacterium | reverse complement strand
TCGATGCGGCCAATGATGAGAAAGAGAACCACAAGCGGACCGAGGATCATCAGGAAATAGCGGCGGTAAATGTCGAGGCCTGCGAATCCCAGATTCGGGCAATGGCGGATTTTCCGAGGAGAAAAAACGGCATGGTCAGATGCAGAAAAGAGGCCATAATCGCCACGGTGGGATCCGTGAGCCCGTTCCGGATCCCGTACAGGATCAAAACGTTGTTCATCAGGCAGGCCACCGAGATGCCGTTGGGAAAATAGAAGCGGTAAAAGCGTTTTCGGCCCTGTAATCTCTCTTCGGGCGTGAGTGTGTCCGGAAAACTTCTGTCTTTTCCGGTAAATATGTGACGAAGGGAGGGCATGCGTTAGAAAAATGCGGAGATATATTAGCTGAACTTCACTTTTACGTCTAACATGCCCGGGGGTCAAGAAACAATCCTCCAGGAGGGCGGTATGTAAAAGGATACCCCGTCATTGAAGAACCGCTGACGAGGGGCGAAGCCTACAGGCTGGAGTCGCCGGGCTGCTGACGGAGGGGGCGCAGGTCCACGGCTTCTCCGGGAATGAGGTGGACGTCTTTCGGGAGGGTGACCAACAAAGGCAGGCCCCGTTCGTCTCCGGCAGAGCGCAATGGGTTCCGAAGAGGGGCGGGAAGGGGGCGCAGCGCGCTGCCCACGCTGAGGATTCGCGCGGTGCGGTGTACCCCCGGTTCGCTTCTCCGGCTGATCTCGATGAGTTGTCCGGCTTCGGGTATTTCTCCCAGCGGTGCCCGTACATAGGCTTCGATATGGGTGGCGTCTCCACCCCGAATTTCGAGGAGAATGTCCCCTTGGGTCACGAAAGATCCAGCGGGCGTGGGGCGCGAGGTTACCTGTCCGCTTACCGGGGCCAGGAGCGGGAGCGGCGCAATCCGGGTTCTGAGTTCCTCGAGCCGGAGTTCCTGATGGCGAAGGTGAGCCTGGAGAATGTCACCGGGACCGCTTTCCGCGGGCAGTTTGGGTTCGGATTGGCTGACAAAGACTTCCAGTTGCGCGCTTAAATCCCGGGTGGCGGCGTAGGCTTCGTCCAATTCCTTGAAGCGGGCCATGGCTTGTTCCCAGGCATCGGTGGCGAGCACCCCTTCGTCCATGAGGCGGTCGGCCCGGTCCAGCTCGCGTTTGGCCTGATCGCGGCGGATTTGCAGGGTGGTGGTTTCGATTCGGGTGCGCAGGAGGTCCTGGCGAAGCTCGTACCAGTCGAACAATTGGCTTTGCTGATCCCGGATAAGGCCGATGTTCGGAGCCAATCGCGCCAGTTCGACCTCCGCTTCCAGGACCTTCAGGGCCGCGAGCGCCCGATCGGGCTGGAGGGTTCGCAGCAGGGCCACCACTTCACCCCGGCTGACGTTTTGGTGGGTGGTCACGAAAAGGGCCTCGATTTCCCCGTGATCGGGTGCCCGTACATCCGCGGTCTCCCCGATGACCCGTCCTTGGATCATGCCGGGTCCGCCGGTATGATTCCACAAATGGGCAATCATGAAGATGGACAGGGCAAAGATGAGCAACGGCACCCCCTGAAACCGGAAGTCGTTGAACTTTCGGGACAGGGGGATGGGGATGGGCTTGGCGTCGGGCATGGGCTTAGATTTCCGATTCGTCCAGGGTGCTCATGACCGAAACGCGGGAAGCGTGCCGGAGGGTTTGGGCCTCCTCCTGGAGTTCGCCCAAACGGGCGGGGTCGCGCAGGAGCAGGCGGAAGGAGAGGTCGGTGCCATGGGATTCCGTGGATTCGAGGCCCACGCGCACGGCACGCCGACTGTGTCGGCGCAACAGGATGTCAATGTCCCCGGTGTCGGCGGGTGAACCGTCCCAGTGCAGGTTGAGAATGGCGTCGAAACGGTGGCGGACGCCGAACTGTGCGAAGGAGAGATAGAGCAGGACCAGGCAGATGGCGGCAAGTCCGAGAACGGCGGTGCCGTATCTTCCGGTGCCGCTGGCCATGCCCACGGTGATGCCCGCGAGGATAAAACAGGTGTCCATGGTGTCGCGGAGCACGTTTCGGAAGCGGACGATGGCAAACAGGGACATGAGCCCAAAGGCGGTGGTCAGATTGTTGGCCAACACCATCATCACCAGCGAGACGAGCATGGGGATCATGACCAGGCTGGTGACGTATGACCTGGAATACGAGAGACCCGTATGCGTGAACATGTAGGTCCAGGCGAGGGTTTGGCCGCTGACGAAGGCGAGGATCACGGAGAGCAAAACCCGGGTCCAATCCACGGGAGCCGCCACGGCGTCGGAAAAGAGGAGCTGTTCGATCATCGCGATCCTCCCGCAAAGGCCATGACATTTCTCCCGGCATTCCCACCGGCATTCCCACGAACATTCCGCGTTTGGGAGGAATGGGGGAGGGTGGATGTTCCGGGCCGTATGCGTCCGCATTCCTCCAGCAACATCAGTCCATCCACATATTTTGCGGCGGAGCCCGCGAGCAGGTTGCAGTGGCGGACGAGTTCCGCCATCCACAGCGGATACCGTCCGGTGAATTTCAGTTCCAGAATCACATCCCGCCCGAAAACATTGAGGGGGTCGTCTGGGGGGGAGGAGACCCGCTTGTCCGTGCAGGGGGCGGTGAGAACGTCCCGGTCAAAGGTGACGCGCACATCGTGGTCCTCCTCGTTTTCCCAGGCCTCCCTGCCATAACAAACCTTGGTGATGGGTCGAGCATTCAGCAGACGGGCCTGTCGTTCGAAAGTTTGCAGGGCGGAAATTTCCCCGGGGGAAGGGTCCAGCAGGTCATCCGGCGCGAGGGTGCCGCCGCCGAGAAAATGGTCCGCGGCTTCACGGGAGATGGCGCAACGCTCTTTGAGGATGGCGTGTCCCTGGCGGCGTTTGATCTCCAGAAAAACCGGGGAAGTCGGTTCGAGGTCGTAATACCGCATTCTGAGCTTGTAACGATTGCGGTCACCGTTGAGGGTGCGTTGACGCAATTCAAAATCCCGGGAGTCGAAATAGATGCTGTAGACGGAATATCCCCGGGCCTTTGGACCCCCGGCGTGTGGATCCGGGGACAGGCGCGACCGCAGGCAGTTGCGGATTTTCGCACTTGCCCGCTCGGACACATGGTATTTCAATTCAAAACGTTCTGATTGCAGTCCCTGATTCCGCATGATGTATTTTTCGCTCCAGTTTCTGGAAACCTAATAAAATTCTCATGCGAAAATCCAGCAAAAAACTAACATATTTCTCACATGGGCGGGGCAATACATTCGCTTTGATCCATACGGAATCCTGCGCTGGAGGCAGGTTCGCGCGGATTAGATTTGCCGATAAATCCGAAGGATGGCCTCGAGGCTGCGCAACCCTTCCACGCCTCCCGCGGGCAGTGGGCCGTCACCTTGCAAATGGGTCGCGACTTGTTTGTAGAAGGCTTTGTGACCGTTCCCGTACACACTGGCCGTGTGGTAATTGGCGTCTTTGGCGAGGGCGTCCTGTTCGGGGTTGGGTTCTTCGAATTGCCAGGTTTCAATGGTATTCATGGCCACGCCTCCGATTTTGACCAGGCCGCGTTCGCCGATGAGGGTCAGGGAGCCCTCCACGTTCGAAATGCCGAGCATGGTGACGAACACATTGCCAAGGGCGCCGTTTTCAAAGCGGAAAAGCGCCGAACCGATGTCTTCGCATTCGATTTGCCGCGCCAGCGTGGCCAACATGGACTGAACTTCCACGATTTCCCCGCCGAGAAAGCGCATGGCGTCCACAAAATGAATGCCCTGGTTCATAAAGGCGCCGCCATCCATGGCGCGGGTGCCCCGCCACGACGCCGAGGCGTAATAGTCCTGCGGGCGGGACCAGATCAAATTTGCATTGATGGCGTATAATTTTCCGAAGCGTCCCGCTTCCATGGCGGCTTTGGTCAGTTGCAGGGTGGAGTTCAGGCGGTTTTGTTTGACCACGAACAATTTCACCCCTTGGTCCGCGCAGGTTTGGTTCAGTTCGCGGGCGGCCTCCAGGGTCACGTCCATGGGTTTTTCCACGAGCACGTGTTTGCCGGCTTTGGCGGCAAGGATGCCATGGGCGGCATGGCACCCGGACGGGGTACACACGGAGACGACATCGATGTCGTCGCGGCGGAGCATTTCCGGCAGCGAATCAAATCCGTCGGTCCCGGTCCGCCGGGTGGCCGGGGCCAAGGCCGCGTCATCGTGGTCGCACACTGCAACCAGCTTTCCGGCCCGCCCCAGATTTTGGATGGCCTCGAAGTGGGTGGGAGCCACCCGTCCACAGCCGACCACCGCGAACCCCAAGGTTTTCGCGTTTGGCCCGACAGGGAGATCGTTTTTCCGAGAATTCGCGCTTGTCATCCGATCCGACCTTTCATTCGCAATTTAACCCTCCAAAAGACCTTTGCCAATGGCGTAAACTTCGAAGCCCTGTTTCAAATAGGCCGCGTGATCCAGAATGTTGCGCCCGTCGAACAGAAAAGCCGGCTTGAAGACCGCCTGGAAGAGTGCTTCCGGGGCGATGGTTTTGAATTCGTCCCATTCGGTCATGACCGCGACCCCGTGCGCGTCTTGGGCGGCCTCCAGGGGGGAAGCGCAGATCAGGACGTTTTCTTCAATGAGCTTGGCATGGCGATCGCTCAGGACGCCGTCTCTGCTGAAAGCGGCGCGGAGATCCGCCTTGATTTGCCGTTCGCTGACCTTTGGATCGTAAATGGCCAAATGGGCGTGTTCGTCCAGAAGATCGCGGCAAATGTAAATCGCGGCGGACTCCCGGGTATCGTTGGTGTCCTTTTTGAAGGCAAAGCCCCAGATGGCGATCCGTTTGCCGGACACGGTGTTGAACATGGTGCGCACCATGTTGCGGGCGAAGCGCACTTTTTGGTGGTCGTTCATGAGAATGACCTGTTCCCAGTAATTGGCCACATCCTGAAGGCCGTAATGTTCGCAGAGGTATACGAGATTGAGGATGTCTTTTTGAAAGCAGGAGCCGCCAAAGCCCACCGAGGCTTTCAGAAACTTGGGGCCGATGCGGCTGTCGGTGCCAATGGCGTGCGCCACCTCGTCCACATCCGCCTGGGTGGCTTCACAGAGTGCGGAAATGGCGTTGATGGAGCTGATGCGTTGGGCGAGAAAGGCGTTGGCCGCGAGTTTGGACAATTCCGAGGACCAGAGATTGGTGGTGAGAATTTTCTCCCGGGAAACCCAGCGGGCGTAGACATTGACCAGGGTTTCAATGGCTTCGGCGGATTCGCCGCCAATGAGGACGCGGTCCGGATTCTCCAGATCGGACATGGCCGTGCCCTCGGCGAGAAATTCCGGATTGGAGAGCACGTCAAACGTGGCCCCGTGGGGCGTGTTGGCGAGGATGCGTTTCACGGTTTCGGCGGTGCGGACCGGCAGCGTGGATTTCTCCACCACGATCTTGTGCCCTTCCGCGACTTCGGCGATGCGGCGGGCGCAGAGTTCGATGAATTTGAGGTCCGCGGCCCGTCCTTTGCCCACCCCGTACTGTTTCGTGGGGGTGTTGACGCTCATGAAAATGATGTCCGCATCCCGAATGTGCGCGTCCACGTCGGTGGTGAAGTGCAGGTTTTTGCCGCGGTTTTCCTCGACAATTTCCTGCAGACCCGGTTCGTAAACGGGCAGGCCATCGGAATTCCAGGCATCAATGCGTACTTGGTTGATGTCCACCACGAAAACCTGGATGTCGGGGCATTTGTGGGCAATCATGGCCATGGTCGGTCCGCCAACATAGCCCGCGCCAATACAACAAATTTTCATAAAGTCTCCGTTTCCTTGCGAGAAGGGTAAAGTTGAAAAGTTGACTTTGCTCTATCGGTTTGGACAATGACTTCAAGCCTTTATCCGGTGTACTTTCCGCCTTCTCCCTTTTCTTTCGGGCTTCATGGAATAATTTAAACCCTACACCGTCTGATCTGAAACCCCATGAAGCGACAATGGTGAATGGGTGCGGCATCGAATTGAACCGGAGAGATTTGCATATGGACATACAAACGAAAACGAATGATTTCGAAGAAAAATTGAGCGCACACGGCCTTTGGCTGGAGCGGGAGGAGCCCCGGGTGCTCCAGATCAACGTGGGATGGCTTTGCAACCTGAGTTGCATTCATTGTCACGTGACCGCGGGCCCCACCCGCAAGGAAATCATGACCCCGGAGACCGTGGCGCGCATACTGGACTGGGTGGATGAAAACCCCATGGAAGTGGTGGATTTGACCGGAGGCGCCCCGGAAATGAACCCGAGTTTCCGCCAGATGGTGCGCGAGTTCAAAAAACGCCATTGTCATGTCTTGGACCGTTGCAATCTGACCATTCTCCTCCAGGAGGGCTATGAAGGCACCGCGGAATTTTTGGCCGAACATCAAGTGGAAATCGTGGCTTCCATGCCCTGCTACTCGCCGGAAAACGTGAACGCCCAGCGCGGCAACGGCGTATTTGATCAAAGCATCGAAGCCCTGCAACTCCTCAATCGCATCGGGTACGGCAAACGGGAGGACCTCAAACTCGATTTGGTCTACAACCCCAATGGCGCCATGCTGCCGCCCGATCAAAAACAACTGGAGGCGGATTACAAGCGCGAGTTGATGGAGCATTTCGGCATTGAATTTCACAGCCTGTACGCGCTCACCAATTTGCCCGTGGCCCGCTTCGCCAATTATCTGCGTCAGCGCGATCAATACGAAGACTACATGGCCTTGCTGATGGACAACTTCAACCCCGGCGCCGTGGCCGGACTGATGTGCCGGGACACCATCAGCGTCGACTGGCAGGGGGCGGTGTTCGACTGCGATTTCAACCAGCAAATGAACATGCACCTCGGCTTTGAGGGGCAGCCCCTGCGCTTGTGGGACGTGGACCTGCGCCGTTGGAAACAACTCCCCATCCGCACCGCGCCCCACTGTTTCGGCTGTACCGCCGGCCAAGGGTCCAGTTGCGGCGGATCCTTGCTCTGAATCGCGCCCGTTTTTCAGTTTTTCAGGGGCGCATCTCATCATTAGTGAAACTGTCGAATCGTCGTCGTCGAAGCTGTCCCCAGCTTCGATATCCAGATCTATGATAGGTTCTGCAACTGGGGACAGTTGCAGCTACGGCAAAAAAACACCAATGATGAGATGCGCCCGTTTTTCAGCCCGCGGCATCCCGTGACTTGAATTTGTCGCGCGGTTGATGTACGTCATCTTTCACAGATGCCAGACGCCTCTTCATCCAAAAAAGTCCTTGGTCAATCTTCCGGTTATCAATTCGGAACCTTTCAGGGCGTGTTCACCCCCAGTATCCTCACGATACTCGGGGTGATCATGTTTTTGCGCTTCGGCTGGGTGCTGGGCAACGTGGGCCTGCCGCTGACCTTGTTGATCGTCACCATGGCCACGTCGATTACCTTCCTCACCGGGCTTTCGCTTTCGGCCACGGCCACCAACATGAAAGTGGGCGGGGGCGGGGCGTATTATTTGATTTCTCGCTCCCTGGGTCCGGAGGTGGGCGCGGCCATCGGAATGCCGCTGTTCTTTGCCCAGGCCCTGGGCATTGCCTTTTACATCTCGGGGTTCGCCGAAGCCCTGGTGGATGTGGTGGACGTGTCCCACTGGGTGGACATGATGCCCTTTCCCATCACACAAATCCGCCTGATTTCGGTGCTGACCCTGCTGGTATTGACCTTCTTGGCCCTGGTATCCGCGAACCTCGCTTTGAAAACGCAGTTGTTCATTCTGGGAGCCATCATGTTGGCGCTGTTTTCGTTTTTCGCGGGGTCCACGCCGGAACGAAACTATCTGACCCCGGAAACCGAGATTCCAGCGAAATTGGGTTTTTGGGCCGTATTCGCGGTGTTTTTCCCGGCCGTGACCGGCATTGAAGCCGGGATCTCCATGTCCGGGGATTTGAAAAACCCGACCAAATCCCTGCCGCGGGGGACGATCGCGGCGGTGTTGGTCGGATATTTGGTCTACATGACCATTCCGATGTTTTTATTGTCGGTGGTTCGGGACGAGCGGGTCTTGTTGGTGCGCCCCATGATCATGTCCGACGTGGCCCGGTGGGGCAAACTCATCATGGTCGGCGTCTGGGCGGCCACGCTCTCCAGTGCCCTGGGCGCCTTGCTCGGCGCCCCGCGCACGTTGCAGGCTTTGGCGAAAGACAAGGTTTTGCCCCGCTTTATCGGGCGGGGATACGGGAGCAAAAACGATCCGCGCATGGCCACCGCCTGTTCATTCGTGGTGGCCCTGATCGCCATCATGCTCGGGGATTTGAATCTGATCGCGCCCATTCTCTCCATGTTTTTCCTCACCTCCTATGGGCTGATCAATTTGTCGGCCGGGTTGGAGGGCCTGATCGAAAGCCCAAGCTGGCGACCGAAGTTCAAATTCCCCTGGTGGGGTTCCATGCTCGGCGCGGCGGGCTGCCTGTTGACCATGCTCATGATTGATTTGGGCGCAACCATGACGGCGCTCCTGCTCACGGGCGGGTTGTATTTGTTCATGAAAAGCAGGCAACTCAAAGCGCATTGGGGGGACATGCGGCACGGCGTGTTGATGTTGCTGGTGCGGGTGGCCATCCGCCGCCTGATGAAAAGACCCCTGGACGAACGTAACTGGCGCCCCAACGTATTGGTGCTGTGCGGTTCTCCCCAGTCCCGCTGGCATTTGATCGAATTGGCCTCCGCATTGGCGCGGGGACCCAGTTACCTGACCCTGGCCACCATTCTTTCCTCCCGCGAATGGACCGCCGAACGGGTGGCTTCCATCAAGAAGAGCATCAATGATTATCTCCTGAAACGGGACGTGGCCGCGATGATCAAGATCTTTCCCTCCACCGACGTGTTGCAGGGGGCGGAGGCTTTGATCAAAGGGTATGGCTTTGGCCCCTTGGAACCCAACACGATTCTGCTGGGCGAGAGTCAAGTGGAGGAAAAACACGAGGCCTTTGTGCGGGTCATCCGTCTGACCTATCAGCTAAACAAAAATCTGGTGATGGTGCGGGAGGGGAAAGCGGAATCGGAACTGCCCGAGATTCCGAGAATTGACATCTGGTGGCGGGGGCGGCAACTGAACATTGGCCTCATGGTAACCCTGGCCTACCAGTTGCGCAGGAACCCCCAGTGGGGAAAGACGAGAATCGTGCTCAAACGCATTGTCACCACCGGGGAAAGCCGCGAGGAAATCGAAACCTACATGAAGGAATTCGTGGAGGAGCAGCGGTTGGAAATGGAATTTGAAATCCTGGAGCCCGGGGGCCGCAAGCCTTTTGAAGTCATTCACGAATCCTCCGCCGACGCCTCCATGGTGATGTTGGGGATGAAGCATCCGGATGCCAAAGAATCGCAAGCCGCTTATCTGAATTATTACCGGAACGTCATCTCGTCCACCGAAGGCTTGCCCGTGGTCATGGTACTCTCCGCCGAAGAAATGGATTTCGCGGAAATCATCGGGGTGGGGTGAGCTTTCAGAGGAAGCTGGTGCCCCGTTTCATGGGAGGCACCCCGAAAAAGGCGGCGGCGGATTGGGCGATATCCTGGAATCCGTCCCGGACGCCGAGGGATTTTCCGCCTGCTTTTTTGCGGATGACCAAGAGGGGAACGTGTTCGCGGGTATGGTCGGTGCCTTTGAAGATGGGGTCGTTCCCGTGGTCGGCGGTGAGGATGAGAATGTCCTCGTCGCGTAAAAGCGGCAGGGCCGTTCCCAGCCAGTCGTCCATTTCCATGAGGCAGTTTGCGTAGCCTTTCGGATCGCGTCGGTGTCCGTACAGCATGTCGAAATCGATGAAGTTGGCAAAGACGAAGCCGTGGTCGAGTTCGCGCATCAGCGTTTCGGTGCGGGCCATGGAGGCGGGGTTGCCGCCGGTGTGCCAGCCTTGGGTGATGCCGCGATGGGCGAAAATGTCTTCGATTTTCCCGACGCTGTACACGGGAACGTCGTGGCCCTGCAGGTGTTGGAGAATAGTGGGGGATTCGGTGGCGTAGGCGTAGTCCACCCGGTCGGACGTGCGGGTGAAGTTACCGGGTTCGCCGGTGAAAGGGCGCGCGATGACCCGCCCCACGCGCCAGGGATCGCAAAGTCTTCGGGCCGTTTCGCAGGCTTGGTAGAGTTCTTTCAGGGGCACCACGTCGATGTGGGCCGCGATTTGGAAAACCGAATCGGCGCTGGTGTAGACGATGAGCCCGCCTTTTTCCATGGCTTCGGCGCCGAAGTCTTCGATCATTTTGGTGCCGCTGCCGTGACAGTTGCCGAGCAGGGGGCGCCCGCACTCCGATTGAAGGGGGGCGGTGATTTCTTCGGGGAAGGCGGGGGTTTGCAGTGGAAACACGTGGAAGCCGGGATCGAGAAGGAGCCCCGCGATTTCCCAGTGGCCGGTAATGGTGTCCTTGCCTTCAGAGCGCTCGCGCATGGCGCCCCAGTCGGCCAGCGGGGCGTCCGCGGGCATGACGCCGGTGATGGGGCCCTGATCGGGCAGGAGGGAGAGGATGTTGGCCAGCCCCAGTTTTTCGAAATGCGGCAGGCGCAGTCCGCCCACCGCTTGCGCGGTATGTTGCAAGGTCGCGGCGCCCGCGTCACCGTATGCTTCCGCGTCGGGGGCGGCGCCGATCCCCACGGAGTCCATGACAATGATAAAAAGACGTTTGTTCATGTGGGAAGCCTAACATGCCCGGGGCGCGTGTCGAGTGATTTTGGAGGATGATAAGGGGGAGGGTACGGCGGATTTGTTTGGGGGAAGGGAATTCTGCGAATGGCGATGCCGTCCCGCGAATCATTTGTCGTTTCCAGTGGGATTCCGACGATGATCCGCAGTCCGACGCAAGCTGAAGGTCCGGTCTCTCATAACCCTGACGGGTGGAAGAGAAAGGATCCGAAGGATTTTTCCAGTCTCACCCGCGTCCCCTCGCGGGAAATCCCTGTACGGAAAGTGTTGGAATGGCTTTTCGAACGGGCTCACGGACATCCCGCCCCCGATCACATGCGTTTGGACTGAGATATCGGGTAAGTTGAATCGTTTCCGAACGATTCAACCACATGACAACCAGCAGCCCGGACATCCAAATCAGCTTCACCCAAATCGGTTGCGGACAATACCATTTGTCCGCAACCCAATGGGTGAACGCGCCAGTCGAGCGCGTATTTCATTTCTTCCAACAGCCCGCCAATCTTGAAAAATTGACCCCTGCGTCCCAGGAAATGCGTATTCAGCCCCCGGTGCCGGCGCGCATGGAGGCGGGCACGGAAATCGTCTACAGGCTCAAAGTGAAAGGCGTGCCCCTGAAGTGGGTCGCCCGCATCGAAAGCGTGGATGCCCCCCGCGGATTCGTCGACCTTCAGCTCAAGGGGCCCTACCGAAAATGGCGCCATCAACATTTGTTTGAAAGCCAAAATGAGGGCACCCTGATTCGCGATGAAATCGACTACGCGGTTCCCTGTTGCCGGGTCGGACACAAATTCCTGGTCAAACCCCAACTCGTCAAAATTTTCGAGGCCCGGGGAGAAAAAGTGAAATCATTGTTTGTCGCCTGACCCCCGTTCGAAAGCCACGTTCACTCGGATTCAGGTGGGTCATGAACAGGCCGCCGATGTCATGCCGATGTGATAAAGCCAATGAAATCGGCAATAAAACCAAAAAAAGCCCCTCCGAAGAGGGGCCTGAAAATGGTGGCGATGGAGGGATTTGAACCCCCGACACAAGGATTATGATTCCTCTGCTCTGACCAGCTGAGCTACACCGCCGAAAAAGTTGGGGTGGATATAAAAGCCTCGGAGCGAAAAGTCAAGATCTAGCGGTTAAATTTTGCGCGAATGCGGCTGGACCCGGCCTTCTCGGGTTGATACATGTCAGCACATGTCCGACTCCCCTGTTTTTTTACCTCCCGAATACGCCCTTTCCATCGAATCCGGCCCCGGCCGCCATCCCAAGGATTTCGCCTGGGTGACCCAAAACGTGCCCTGCCGCAGCGCCTGCCCGGCAAAAACCGATATCCCGGGATATCTGGAAGCCATCTACAAGGGCGATCCCGCCGAAGCCTATCGCATCAACTTGCGCGACAACATCTTTCCGGCCGTGCTCGGTCGCACCTGTACCCGCCCCTGCGAACCCGCCTGCCGCCACGGATGGGAAGGGCTCGGCGAACCCGTCGCCATCTGCTTTGCCAAACGCTCCGCCGACGATTTCCGCAAAAACCGAGAGCCCGTGGTGCTCGACAAAGTGTTCCCGGCCTCCGGCAAAACCGTGGCCGTGGTCGGCGGGGGCGCCGCGGGACTCACCGTGGCCCGCGAACTGCAATTGTGGGGGCATCAAGTCACGGTGGTTGAACGTCATGCCGAACCCGGCGGACTCATGATTCAGGGCATCCCCGAATTCCGCCTGCCCCGGGACATCGTCCGCCGCGAGATCGAACAAATCCGCGCCCTCGGCGTGAGTTTCGAGTGCGGTCAAGCCGTGGACGCCGAGCGATTACAGGCCCTGCGTGATGAATACGACGCGGTCGTCCTTGCCGCCGGCACCCATGAACCCGTGTTGCCGGACTGCCCCGGCGCCGATTTGGATGGCATCCGCCACGGCCTCGAGTTTTTGAAGGCGGTCAATCGGGGAGAACGTCCCGATCCCGGAGGTTCCGTGGTGGTCATTGGCGGCGGATTCACCGCCGTGGACTGTGCCCGCATGGCCCGCCGCCTCGGCGCCACCGACGTCCACATGGTCTATCGCCGATCGGAAAAGGAAATGTACATCGGCGAACATGAACTCCACCAATTCGCGGAAGAGGGCGTCGGCACCCAATTTCTGGCCACGCCCGTGGAATTCGTGGGCGATGCCGGCGGCAAGGTCAGCGCCGTGCGCTTCCAAAAAACGCGACTGGTGGAAACGGAAAACGGACGCGCCCGCCCGGAGCCGATTCCCGGAAGCGATTTCGAACTCCCCTGCGACACCGTTCTGCTGGGCACCGGACAAAAGGCCGCCGACTGGTGGCGGGGACTTGAGGGCATTCATCTCGCCGGGGACGCCGTCACCGGGCCCGGTTCGCTCATCGACGCCATCGGCCACGGCAAAAAAATCGCCCGCGAGGTCGATCAACGCCTCATGGGCGAAGACCGCTTTGAAACCGTGGTCGTGGCCCAAGACGCGAAAACGACCGGACGCAGCCGGGACATGGACCATTTGCCGCGTTTGCAAATGCCCGAAATCCCCACTGACGCGCGCGGAGTGACCGACGAGGTTGAGACCGGTCTTTCCCGTGATGACGCCGAGACCGAAGCCTCTCGCTGCTACCTTTGCCACTACAAATTCGAGATCGACAACGACCTGTGCATCTACTGCGACCGCTGTCTCAAGGTCAAACCCGTGGACGACTGCATCGTCAAAATCAGCGATTTGATTTACGACGACAGCGAACGCATCACCGGATATGTCCGCAGCACCGGCACACGCAACTACAATCGCCTGCACTTGGACCAGAACCAATGCATCCGTTGCGGCGCCTGCGTGGAAGTCTGTCCCGTCGAATGCATTACCCTGCAAAAAGTCAGCGAAATCACCCGACCCAAAGAATAAAGGGCGCTTGGGACAATAAAAGACCGGATGCATCGTTTTCCGTATCAGTGTTTCACCCATAACCCAAGGAGATTGAAATGAAGACACTGGAATATATTCGGAAGATGATCCCGGCGCTCGTTGCCGGCGCCCTGTTGACCGGCCTGCCCGCCATCGCCGAGGATGCGGCGGATGCCGACGAAGACATCAGCCTCCGCGAAGCCCGCCGCGAAGCCATGCAAGCCAGACGGCAGGCGATGCGCGCCGAGCGCAGGGTCGCCCTGCTGGAACGTTTCGATGCCGATGGCGACGGCGTTCTCAGCGAAGAGGAACGCGCCACCGCCCGGGAAACCATGCAGGCCGAACGTGCGGATCGCCGCAGGCAGGCCCTTGAATCCGGCGAGCAACCCGAACGCCCCGGCAGACCCGAATGGGCCGGAAGACCGGACGGCGCGGGACGGCCCGAAGGCGCGGGCAGACCTGAAGGGGTCGGACGGCCCGACGACGCGGACTTGCCCGAAGAAGCGTTGCAAACCCGCGAAGCCCGCCGCGAAGAAATGCAAGCCAGACGGCAGGCCATGCGCCAAGAACGCAGAGCCGCAATGCTGGAACGCTTTGATGCCGATGGCGACGGCGTCCTCAGCGAAGAGGAACGCGCCACCGCCCGGGAAACCCTGCGGGCCGAACGTGGGGAACGCCGCAGGCAGGCGCTCGAATCCGGCGAACAACCCGAACGCCCCGGCAGACCCGAATGGGCCGGACGGCCCGATCGCCCGGCGCGTCCCGACAGACCGGCGCGTCCCGACAGACCGGACCGGCCCGAACGCGGACGTCGCTGAACGCGATCCCCATCAACACATTCCCCCTCAAAAGCGCCTTCGGTTTTCCGAAGGCGCTTTTTTCTGAAAATCGTTTCCGTTTTTCATTGCAATCCCTGCTTGTTCGTCATTGAATACGGTGTATAAATTCAACGCCACACCCCGCAAACGAGTTCATGAAAACAAAACATCTTCCCAAATCCTTTTTTCTTCTGATCTTTCTTCCTTTTGCCTTCGCAATCCGGGCGGGCGCCGTGGAGAACTACCACGACGCCTCTCCCGAGGAACGGGCCGCCATTCGCGAGCGGGTCAACGCCCGGAGACAGGCGGCCATGGTCGAGCGTTTCGATCTCGACGGCGACGGCAAACTCACCCCCGAGGAATACGCGGCCGCCCAAGAAACGCTTCAACGGGAATGGCAACAACGCCAAGCCCAACGCCGGGCGGCGGTGGAAGCCAACCAAAAACAGTTTCGCACCAATCGGGACGTTCTCATGATTCACCGTTTTGACCGCAATGGGGATGGACGACTGAGCGATGCGGAACGTCAGGAGGGCGAAGCGACCATTCGCAGGGAACAGGAAGCGCACCGGGCAAAACGGGAACGCCAATAGGCAGCTTGGCGAAAAAGCCGATGCGTACGGGGGGCAATTTTTCATGGCCAATGGGTGGCGGTTGTGCTTGTCAGACGTCCCTTGGGTTTGCTAAGGGAAAATGACCATGATTCCAGAAAAACCCAAAGCCGCTTTATTCGCCGAAAATCCCAAAATGATTGACAAAGTGTACGGGTCCCAACGCCGTGCAGATTTGGAAACCAGGTGCGATCTCTACCCGCACATTGTCTCGGGCAAGAACTTTGACGAACATGTGGAGCGACTCCAGGATTTGGAATATATTTTTTCCACATGGTCCATGCCCTCGCTGAATGAAGAACAAATCGCCCGCCTGCCGTCACTCAAAGCGGTCTTATATGCCGCGGGGTCCGTTCAGCACTTTGCCAGACCCTTTTTGAAATCCGATGTCCGCGTCTTCAGCGCCTGGGCCGCCAATGCCATCCCCGTGGCCGAATTTTCCCTGGCACAAATCCTCTTGAGCTGCAAAGGCTATTTCCGCAACACCCGCGATTGCAAGGACCCGGCCAAGCACAACCATTCTCACCGCGGTCCCGGTATTTACTCCAACACCGTGGCCCTCATTGGCTTCGGAATGATCGGCCGCAAACTCGCCGAACTCCTTCAGCCCTTTCAGTTGAATGTTCTCGTGGTGGATCCCTATGTGGACGAAGAAATCATCACTGCCCACGGCGCGAAAAGAGCCACCCTGGAGGAAGCCTTCGAAGTCGCCCAGGTGGTCTCCAACCATCTGCCCAACTTACCCGCCACCGAAAACATGCTCAACGGCGCGTTGTTCCGCCGCATGAAAGAATTCGCCACCTTCATCAACACCGGGCGCGGCAAGCAGGTTCGGGAAGACGAACTCATCGACGTGCTGCGTGAACGCACGGACCTGACCGCCCTCCTCGACGTCACCTACCCCGAGCCCCCCGCCCCGGAATCCCCTTTTTACAGATTGCCCAACGTGCAACTCAGCAGTCACATCGCCGGATCCATCGGCATCGAAGTGGGCAGAATGGCCGATTTCATGATCGAAGAGTTCGCGTTGTTTACCCTCGGAAAACCGGCGCGCTACAACGTCACCGAAAAAATGCTCGAAATCATGGCCTGAGCAAAAAAGCTCCCCGAGCCAACCCCAAAAAAAAACCCGGGACGCGGGTCCCGGGGGAAAGTATGCACTGATAGGGCGTGGGGCTTACAAGGCCGCGACCGCGTCGCGAATCGCGTCCGCAGTGAGTCCGAAGTGCTCCCAGACTTCCTGATGTCCGTCGGAGGGGGCCACGGTGGGATCGGTGATGCCGACATGGGCCAGGGCGACCCCGGAGCCGGCGGCGGCGCTTTGCACCAGAGAGGCGAAGCCGCGAAGGCCGACGCCGCCGTGCCCGATGATGCCGTCTTCCACGGTGACCAAGCCTTGGCTGTATTTGGAGAGCAGACCTTCGAGTTCGTTTTCGCCGAAGGGGAGGCCGTTGACCACGATCACGTCCACGCCGTCGAGATCCTTGGCGGCTTCGCCGGCGATGAACGCGGTGGCGCCCATGGCGAGAATCGCTTTTTGGGCGCCGGCGTTTTCACGCATCACGGTGGTGGGGGTCCATTCGTCCCCGGGATTCCAGAGGGGCGTCCCGTCGGCCTTGGCGAGGATGGGCAGGTTGTCGCGGGGGATGCCGACGATGCTGGCGCCGTAGCGGGCGCAGGCATCGTAGGAGGCGATAAAGGCGCCGCGGGCATCCGCGGGCGTGTAGAAGCGGTCCAGATAGGGCAGGTATCCCATGGCCAGGGAGATCCAGTCCAAGGACCAACCGGAGAAATGATCCCGGCCCGTACAGGCGCCCACGTGGGAGAGGTGCATGATGGCGTTGAGGCCTTCATTGACTCCGTTGAGGTTGCGGGTATAGCGCCACATTTCCAGTCCTTCGCGGGCGATGCCCTCGAAGAACGCGGCAAAGGTGGCGAAAACGACCGCGTGGGGTTCGTTGGAGGCCATGGAAATGCCGTTGGCCACGAGGGCGGAAATTTGCTCCTCGATGCTCATTTGGAAGTTGTTTTTCGCGGGGATGAAGCCGGCGGCTTTGGCCAGTTTCGTGGACGGATCCAAATCGCAACTGACGTTGAAAAAGCGATCGGGATGGGTCTTGGCGACGATGGCGTAGCCTTCCTGGATGCCGGCCCGGGCGCTGGTGGATTTGCCCACGCCGGGGAGTTCGACCTTGCCCCGCTCGGCGGCGTCGACCAACAGGTTGGGCGTGCCCGGCGCGGGACGTTTTTCGGTGACAACCACGCGGGGGGAGTCGTTGCGCAGGGCGGTGAGGGCCGTGCTTTCGTCGTCGTCCTCGGCAAACATGGGGTTGGCCAGGACTTCGGCGAGATCGCGTCCTTTCATGTGGCCGTCATGGTGGCCTTCGCCGCCGGGGAGTTCGTTGACCAGGAAGATGCACTCCAGCATGGGCATGACATCCCGCCAGGACATCAGCGAGCCGGGGACCCAAACCGAGGTGGAAAGTTCCACGCCGTGTTCGCCCGCGATCTTGGCCACCGCATCCGAGATGCCGTGGGTTTCGCCGAGTTGCGCCAAGGTGGTGTTGAAGCCGACGGGGTAAATGAGACTCGGACGCCCGGATTGCGCCAGGGCGTGGGCCTTTTTGTAGGCGGAGAAGAGTTCCTGTTTGTCGTGGAGGCTCTTGACTTCGATGATCTCGATGCCGAGCGACGCGATGATGGGACGGGGATCCTTGTCCATGATGCTTTTGCAGGATCCGGAGAGCTGGATGCCGTTGCGGTGCATGACGAAACAGATGGGGGCGCCGTGGAGGTCGGCGGCGTTGAAGCCGTTGAGCGCTTGGCCGGAAATCCAGCCGGCATCCCCGCAATGGCAAATGGTCAGCGCGTCTTTGCCGTGATAGGATTTGGCGGCCAGGGACTGGCCGACGGCCACGGGGACCATGACGCCCAGACGTCCGCCGTTCATCTGCGTGCCCCCGGGCAGCCAGGAAACGTGTCCGGCAATGTCCAACGAGCGGCGGAATTGGGTGACCACGTCCTCTTCGTCGATGAACCCGAGGGCGGCGAGGGCTCCGTAGTACCCGATGGAGGTGTGGGCGTGCTCGATGGTGAACTGTTTGGCGCTGTAATCGGTGATGCCGAGGGTCATGAGCAGCGAAGGAATCAACTCCAATCCGCCGCCCAAGTGGTCGAGTTCGCCGATTTTGGCGAGAGAGGCGAGCGAACCGAGGGCGGTGGCGGCGGCTCGTTTTTCCAAGGCGTTGAGGGCCGCGATTTCCTGATCGGTCAGTTTGTCGGCGCTGAGGTCGATGTGAAAGGGCAAGACTTTGCTTTCCACGGTGCCGGTGAGATATTTGGAAGCGGACAACAAGGCCCGATTGCGGGAAGTTTGCGCGTCAAAGGTGTGCGCGCCCGTTTGATTTGCCATAAGATTCTCCATGGGGATAAGATTTGGGATGTTTTTGAAAATAGACCCTATTGGCATATCCACGAACCATGAAAATGCAAGAGACAATTGGCGCAATGCAAACGTCCAAACGTCATTCGGCGCTTTTTTCCCCAAGAGATCCCCGTCGGGGAGGCCTTGGAAAAGCTGGACCCTTCACCATGATTCCATCGTTGACCGGGAGATGTTCCCCGCATACGGTTTCGGGATGTCGTTGATTCCTTCGTTGTCTTTGCTGGAAGATGTGTGTCACGCCTGGCGTTTGCCGGGGATCGTGGTCTGTGGGTTTGATCGGAACCGGGTGGAAACGGTCGTTTTTGGACAAAGGGACTTGGAGGCGAAGCTACCGATGTCGCCGGATACCCGTTTTCCGCTTGCGTCCATCACCAAAACCTTTACCGCGGATCTGCTGTTGCGCGCGGCGGACGAGGGGCGGGTGGAGCCGGATGTCCCGATCATCGGGCAGTTGCCCGGGTTTGCGCTGGCAGATCCCGAGGCCACGGCGCGAATGACCCCCCGCGACGCCGCCTGTCATTTTTCGGGGCTCCCCCCCCATACCTGGTCCTGGGTTTTCGGGGACAGGCCCCGTCAAACCTTCATTCGCGAACGCCTGCCCCATCTGGCCAGCGCGGGCCCTTTTCGGGAAAAACATCGTTATTCCAATCTGATGTACGCGGTGTTGGGTCGCTTGATCGAAACGGGGACGGGCCCCGTTTGGGAGGAGGCGTTGGAACGGGACATCCTCCGCCCCCTGGGCCTGTGCAACACCGGGGTCTTGTCCGAATCCTGGGCGGGCCCGTCCCTCGTGGCCCGGCCGTATGCCGACGGGGACAGGCCCCGAAAAATTCCGCCATTTGTCGCCAGGCGCGAACATTTGATCGCCCCGGCAAGTGAAATGATCGGCACCATGCCCGACTTGGCCAAATGGGGACGGACCCTTTTGAAATTGTCACCCGGAGACGAACGGTGGCATCCGCACAATGAAATTTCCGGGGAGGGGACGGATGGGGACAGGCCCCGTGAATTCGGAGCCCTGCACTACGGCCTGGGATGGCGGGTGGACCATGCGGGGGAATCGATGCGGGTCTGGCACAGCGGGCAGTGCAGTGGGTACAGTCTTTTGTTGAGTCTGACCCCGGAAACGGGGACGGGCCACGCCTATGCCTGCAACCGATCCGGGGCGGTTGGGGCCTTGCATGCCTTGGATTTTTGGAACAAAACCGGAAAAGAGATTGAATGGGCCGCTCCGCCCCCGCCCGGACCTTCCGCCGATTCGGGGCGGTTCGTGCCCGCGGGTCCGAAGGCCTTGCCACATGGGAGCTTCGTGAATCCCGGCTACGGAAATCTGGAGATCGGCGCCGGATCGCACGGCTGGATTGCATATCAAAATGCGGGGCCTGTCCCCGTGGAAGTCGATTCACAAGGCGGGTTGAGCTTCAAATTGCCAGTGTATGGGGTTCGGTTTGAGATTCGATCCGATGGGGATGGCCTGCGAATTCCTTTTCAACGGGGACAAGCGCCGATCCGGTTTACGCCCCGATGAAAGGGGCGCATCTCACAATTAGTGAAACTGTCGAATCGTCGTTGTCGAAGCTGTCCCCAGCTTCGATATCCAGATCTATGATAGGTTCTGCAACTGGGGACAGTTGCAGCTACGGCAAAAAAAACACCAATTCTGAGATACGCCCCGATGAAAGAAAAGTCCGCATTCAAAGTTGACCTTTGGGCAGGCTTCCTGTATAGACCCGCGTCAACCTCGGAGAGGTGCCAGAGTGGTCGAATGGGCTCGCCTGGAAAGCGTGTGTGCCTTGAAAGAGGCACCGAGGGTTCGAATCCCTCCCTCTCCGCCAATTTCCCCACCCCACTCTTGTTCAGAGGGAGGGTTCGAACCCTCGGTCGAGGGTTTGAAACGGAGCGAGGCACGAGCGGAGTAGGCCCTGCGAAGCGGGGAGTGGAGCGCAGCGGAACGTCAATCCCTCCCTCTCCGCCAATTTCCTCACCCCACTCCTGTTCAGAGGGAGGGCTCGGTCGAGGGTTTGAAACGGAGCGAGGCACGGGCGGAGTAGGCCCTGCGAAGCGGGGAGAGGAGCGCAGCGGAACGTCAATCCCACCCTCTCCGCCAATTTCCTCCCGCTTACGGGCGAATGATTCGGACCGGGACCTTGAGGGTTTCGAACCCGGCGACGTTGGTTTGGATTTCCACTTCTTCCCCATTCATCGACATGTCCGGGGTGATGTCCCGCAATTCAATCCGCCATCCGAAATTGCCGGTGTTGTTGATGCGGGTCTCCACGTCACGCCCGGCCCAGGTAACGCCGGTGATTTCCAGATCTTCCGGCAGGTCTTCCCCCGGACGCACCATGATAAAGCGGTTCACCTTGTCACTCCCCCGGGAAATGGGCAGTGTCAGCATTCGCGGGGCCACGCTCACTTTGGGCAGAATTTGCCACATCACGATGCACCGGGTCAGCGGCACGTCTTTGTCGTCGGTTTTGATTTCGACGATATCATTGAAATTCCCCTGTCCCTCCACATCTTTGGGGGTGATGAAGAGGTGATATTCCCGGCCCGCTTCAACGGTTTCCAATCGGAGTTCGGTGCGGTCCATGGTGTTGTCCACGGAAAGAATCTCCAAGGCCTCATCGGTGGTGCCCCGTATGGTGATTTTTCCCGTGGGCGGGGAGGCGGGATTGATCTGCTGAAAATTGAGGGTTCGGGGGGAAATGTCCACGGAGGCAACGGCATTCCCTTTGAGCGTGAGGGTATATTGGGGCTGGGTGCGGTCGTTGCTGTGAACGGTGATCCGCTGGGTTTGGGGGCCGGTCCGTCCCTTCAGATCCAACTCCACCGTCAGCGTCGTGCTTTCGCCGGCGACTATTTCGCGGGACGCCACATCCGATGCGGTGCAGCCGCAGGAAGTGCGCACGGTTCCGATTTCCAGAATGCCTCCCCCATTGTTCTCCAAAACGAAGGTATGGGTGATGATCCGTCCACTCCTGGCTTCCCCGAAGTCGAACTCGGGTTCCGGAGAGGAAATCACCGGAGGCGTTCGCGCTTGGGCGGGGGAGGAAATTCCCGAAATTCCCATGATGCAAACGACAAAGGGGACGAATTTCAAATGATGTCGAAACGGTGGAAGGGTTTTCATAAAATTTATCCAACTGTGCTTGGGTTGTGCTTGTGTAAAGACAACGTAGCATATAGTGAAACGCAAAACCAACAACAAATTTCCCATGTCAAAAGACTTTCAAATTCCAGGATATACCATTGTCAGCAAAATCGCCGAAGGAGGGATGGCGACCGTATGGAAGGCGCGGCAGGACAAGCTTGACCGTGTCGTGGCCATCAAAATCCTCATCAAGGACGTGGATGCCGACAAAGACGACTATCAGCGCTTTATTTACGAGGCCCGGGCCGCGGCCAGTTTGATTCATCCCAACATCGTGCAGGTGATCGACGCCGGCGAGCGGGACGGGTTCATGTATTACATCATGGAATATGTACCCGGGCCCACGGCCGGGGACGTGGTTTCCGATGGAACCCCGCTTCCGGAGGCGCGCGTTCTCCAAATTGGACTGGAAGTCGCCGAAGCCCTGGACTACGCCTGGCGCGACCACCATGTGGTCCATTGTGACATCAAACCGGAAAACCTGCTCTTGCACCGCAATGGACGCACCAAGGTGGCGGATTTGGGGCTGGCGCAGGTCACGGGCTTGGAAGCGGTGAAAATTGATGACGACATGACCATGGGGACGCCCAATTATTTTCCGCCCGAGCAGGCGCTGGTGGAAGGCGACCTCGATTGCCGCGCCGACATGTATGCCTTGGGCGCCACCCTGTATCATTTGGCCACCGGACATGTTCCCTTCGAAGATTTGGAGCCCGAAGAGGTGGCCTCCCAACAAGTTCACGGGCAAATCCCCCATCCACGGGACTTGAACAAAAAAATTTCTTTCGGAATGTGTTGTTTGATCGAACGGCTCATGGCCAAGGACCCCCTGCATCGTTACGAGGATTGGTCGGGGGTCATGGCGGACATTCTGGCGGTGAAAGACGGTCGTTTGATCAAGTCCCCCCTCGCGTCCAACATTCGCAGCACCATCACCCACAAAGCCATTCCCAAGGCCGTGCTGGAGAAACAGAGCGCACATGTGGCCGTGAGCGTTCGTTCGGGCGGCATTCAACGGAGTGCCCCCGCACGACGGCGCAGATCGGCGCCGGTGGGAAGAGGCTCCGGCGCCTCCGTCCGGCGCTCCGGAGACGGTTCCGGCGGGGTCCGGGGCAAAGAAGGACTTCCCATTCAGCGCCGTCCGGCGCCGAAAATCAGCGCGGACCAGGCGGCGGCGCTGTATGCCCGCAGAAAACCCGTGCAGCAAAGCGGCGGCGTCTGGCCGCTGACCCTTGGCTTGGCCATTCTGGTTGTCTTTTTGTACGCATTCACATTTTTCAGGGGATAAACAATGCATTTGTTGATTATTGGCGGGGGCACGGCGGCGATTTCCGCGGCCCGGGACGCGGTGGCACGGGGCATGGAAGTGACCTTGGTACACGAAGGCCTGCCCCTGGGCGGATGCTGCCTGAACGTCGGCTGTGTGCCGTCCAAATATCTGATACGCGCCGCCGAGCAAGTTCATCAAAGCCAATGGCAACGGTTTCCGGGCATTGTGCCGAAAGGCGCGGACATTGACACCCGGGCGCTGTTGAAAGATCAGCGGGCCCTGGTGGCGGCCCTGCGAAAACGGAATTACGAGGACCCGTTGCCCGAACTCGCGGGATTGCGGATGGTGAAGGGCTGGGGCGCGCTTCGGGATGCGCGCAGCGTCGAGGTCAACGGAGAAACGATCACCGGGGATGCGGTGTTGATCGCCACCGGATCCCGAACGGCCACTCCGCCCATTCCCGGCTTGGAGACCGTGGACCTGCTCACCAATGAGAACCTCTTTGACTCGGACGTTCTGCCGAACTCCGTTTTGGTGCTCGGCGGCGGGTACATCGCCCTGGAAATGGCCCAAATGATGCAGCGGATGGGCACGCGGGTCACCTTGCTGCAACGCAGTGGACATGTGCTTTCCAAGCAGCCCGCCGAACTGGGGGAAGCGATTGCGGATTTTTTCCGGGACGAAGGCATGTCGGTGTATTGTGATACCGAAATCAAGGAAATCCGGCGGAATGGTGACGAGATCCACGCAAGCTTTTCGCATGGAGGCGAGGTGAAAACCTGCCGCGCCGCCGCCGTGTTCGCCGCCCTGGGGCGCGCCGGAAACACGGAAACGCTCAATTTGGACGGCGTGGGGGTGGAAACCCATGGAAATGGTTTTATCCGGGTCAACGAGGCCTACGAAACAAGCCTTCCCGGGGTGTATGCCGCCGGGGATGTTTTGGGCGGACATTTGTTGGTCTACACCGCTTCCTTTGAGGCCGAGCAAATCGTGGCGCGTTTGGCGGGGGAGTCCGCCCGCGGTCTCACCGAAACGGAAATTCCCTGGGTGGTCTTTACCGATCCGCAAATTGCCGGGGTGGGGCTGGATGCGGCCGCCGCCCGCGCCGAAGGCTTTGAAGTCGAGGAAGCGGTTCTGCCGGTGAACCGCTGGCCGCGATTCAGCACCGCGCATGAAAGCCGCGGGTTTTTGAAACTGTACCGCGATCCCACGACGGATCTCCTGCTGGGCGCCCGCGCCATTTGTCCCGAAGGCGGCGATCTCACCACCGAACTCGCCTGGATTCGCAACAAAAAAATCCCCCTGCGCGAAGTGGCCGCGTCCCTGGCGCCGTATCTGACCCTCAGCGAAGGCATCGCCAAATGCGCGGCCAACTTTTATACGTCATGATTCAGTCGTAGCAGTGTTCCGGACCCGGGAATTCGCCTTCGCGCACCTCTTCGGCGTATTGGGCGAATGCCTTTTTCATTTCCTCGCCCACTTGCGCGTAGACCTTGACGAATTTGGGGGTGAAGTCCGAAAACATGCCCAGCATGTCGTGCAACACCAGGATTTGCCCGTCGCATTCCTTTCCCGCGCCAATGCCGATGGTGGGCACCGAAACCGACGCCGTGATGTCGCGCGCCAACGTGGCCGGACACGCCTCCAGCACGATGGCAAACACCCCCGCGTCCGCCAGCGCCTTCGCATCGGCCAGCATTTTCGCCCCCGCCGGCCCCCGTCCCTGCACCTTGTACCCCAATTCTTTCACGGACTGCGGGGTTAGCCCGATATGGCCCATCACCGGAATGCCGTTTTGCACCAGACGGGAGATGAGCCCGGCCCGTTCCGCGCCCCCCTCCAGCTTCACCGCGTCCGCGCCCGCCTCCTGGAGAAACCGCCCCGCGTTGCGCACCGCCTCGTCTTCATTGACCTGATACGACAGAAACGGCATGTCCGCGACCACGAGCGCGTTTTCCACTCCCCGGGCCACGGCCGCCGTGTGGTGCAGCATGTGTTCCATGGAAACCGGCAGGGTGCTGGAAAACCCCAGCACCGTCATGCCCAGGCTGTCCCCCACCAGAATTAGCGGAATGCCGGCGGCATCCACCAGCTTGGCGGTGGCGTGGTCATACGCGGTCAGCGCGGGAATCCGCGCGTGGTTTTTCAGGGCTCGAATGCGATTGGGAGTCGTTTTCATGGTGAAGATCGGATTATCATGACTGAAGGCGGATGGAAGAAAAGAATCAAACACAATTTTCCATTTGCCCCGGATCATGCGCGGGATGACGCAATGAGGAACGATCCCCGGCGCGTTCATCCGCCGATGGATCTGATCATGTAGCCGGCCGCCACGCCGACGGCGAAGATTGCGGAAGTGGTTTTGGGGGACAAATTGGCTTTGACCCATCGTTGAACGCGGGCGCGCATGGAGGTGGACATGACGGAAACGGTTTCGCCGCGTCTGAAATTCTGGAGGTCCGCCACAAAATTGTCCATGGTGGCGTACCGATCGTTCGGGTCCTTCTCCAAGGCCTTCATGACAATGGCGTCGAGCTCCGGGGGAATCATGCGGATGGGTTCTTTTTTCGCGGGGGAAACGAAAGGTTCCTCGCAAATTTTTTTGAGCAATTCCTCCCGGTTGGAGCCGAAGACCAAAGGCCGGTGAATGAGGCATTCATAGAGGACGGCGCCGAGGCTGAAGATATCGACCCGGTGATCGATGTCCGTCTGACCTCGGGCTTGTTCCGGGGCCATGTAGCGCGGCGTGCCGTAGACCTTGCCGTACACGGTCATTTCCGGCCCCAAATCGGGTCCGGTGTATTCGACTTCGGCGGCATCCTCGTCATCATCCAGAATCTTGGCCACGCCCCAGTCCATGACCATGACCTCACCGAAGGCGCCCACCATAATGTTCGCGGGTTTGATGTCCCGATGGACCACGTGGCATCCGTGGGCGTAGGCGAGGGCCTGCCCCACCTGGATGAGAACGTCCAACAAGGCGTCCCGGGAGCGGAAGTGATCGAATTTGCGGTCATGGGCGGTAATGCCCGCGAGAATTTTCTGGAGGGAGTCCCCGCGGATTTCCTTCATGGTGAACCAGGGATTGCCATCCTCATCCCGGCCCATCTCATAGATGGGCACCGTGGCCGGATGTTGAATGAGGGCGGTGACCCGGGCTTCGCGCAGGAACCGGAGTTGCACGTCGGGATTGTCCTTGAACTCCGGACGCAAGGTTTTGAAGATGACCTCGCGGCCCAAATAAGGGTCCTGGGAACGGGTGAGAATGCCGCCGCCGCCTTCTTTGAAAGGTTCGGCCACGCCAAAGCGCGCGAATCCCCCCGGCGCGGACTCCGGGAGGGGCGCGTCGGTAATCTTGCGGGTGAGTTGAATTTGTGTGGTTTGCTTGTCCTTGGGGTCACTCATGATGATCTCGGTTGTCCATACATTGCCCCATGCTTCAGGAAAGGCAACTCAAAACCTTGACACATGGTTTTGCAACGAAAATGTAGTTTCATATTTTTAACACAACAATAATGTAATGATATTCTTGCATGCTTACGGTTTTGTTTTTTGGTATATTAATTTCTAAACACTTGCGGTGCAATCACTAAGTGCTTCGTAAAATATGTTGGCACGCTGATTGCTAAATTGGTTTCGCCTCAACCAAGAGATTTATCCCACAGCGCCTGAGGCAGGCGTAAAACAAACCCAAGAAACACAAGGAACGAACATGAAGAGAAAATTATGGTATTTATTGACCGGACTTGCCCTGATGGGCACCCTGGCTTT
>PXAS01000142.1 GCA_003565815.1 PVC group bacterium | reverse complement strand
GCCGCCGTAAATGATGGTGATAATGGTGGAATTCGTGTCCTCGTCGTATCGGTGGAAGACCAGGTCGGTGAGTCCGTTTCCGTTCAAGTCGCCCATACGCTCGGCGGGACGGCCCAGACTGGTCAAATCAAAGAGGTGATCGGCGAATACGGCGGCCTGCTGCAGGCCCAGGGTGTCCACGGGGCCGTTGAAGAAGAACGCGTATTCGGGACCGGAGATCAGGAGATCGGCGTGTCCGTCCCCGTCGAAGTCACCCAACTGCTGGGCGCGCGACAGGTTCATGTCGGCCAGGTTGCCTTCCAGGGCGATGGCGTCGTTGAGGTTGACGTTTTCGATGGGGGAGCCGATGTCGATGCCGGTGTGGGCGGTGGAGTCGGTGCCGCCCAAATTGGGGAAGGCCAGGGGATAGCGGAAGATGCGCGGCAGGGGGCGCAGGAAGGACAGATCCTCGGGCTCGGGGGCGTCCCCGAATGTGGCCATGTCAAAGTAATGCACGCGGCTACCGAGGGTTTCCGCGAGGACGAATACGGTTTCGGGCAGATCGCCGTTCGTGTCGAATTGATAGGCGCCAAACATGTATTGCGTGGGGGAAACGCCGGGCGAGTTCCGATACCCGGGGTTGTTCACCTCGAAATGTAGGGTCGGGCGTTGCAGGTTCAGGGCGTTCTCTCCAGCCAAGGTCCGCCCGGTCTGCTCGTTGACCAACAGGAAGACTTGCACCACGTTCCGGTACAGGGCCTTGGAAATCACGGTGAGGTCATCTCCACCATCGTCCACAAACACACCGTCTCCTTCCAGGGTTTGACCGCGGATTTCCGTGATGCGCGCGAAATCCTCGACATCGGGATTGCTGACGTGGCCCAGCCGGATGAAATGCCCGCCCTTGCCGTCGGTGTTGGCAACCCAGGTGTCGACACCTTCGACTTCGACATACCCGAGCAGATAGCTGATGTGCCTGCCATTGAGAGCGAAATTGTCGCGACCGTCCCCGGTGATATCGCCCAAAGCCACGACCCGGGATCCGGTCACCCCGGTCAAGCCCAGGGAAATGTCATGGAAATCCCAACCGGAAGGCGTCGAACTGCCGCGGAGGCCTTGTTGGTCGATCAGCCAACCCAGATCATAGCTGCGCACATCATTGGCGGTCACCACCAGGAGGGCGCCCCGTTCGATTTCCGCCGATCCGTCCACATTTCCAATGCCGCCGGCGGTGACGACATTTTCGCTCAGGGTGATATCGGCCTCGCGCGCTTCAAGGTCCACAAAAGAATCCATGCGGATATTGTCCACATACCACCCTTCGAAATCATTTTCTTCCGCGTCCACGGTGTCAAAGGTGAAACGGATTTCCACGTTGCCCGCAAAGTCATCCGTGAGGGTGATGCCCACGCGCTGGTTGGCGGAGGTGGTGGGATCCTGCAGGGTGACCAGTCCGGTGCCGCCGGCATTGGAGGCGACCGTGGTCCAGGTTGTGTCCCCTTCCCTGCGGACCTGAACGGTGGCCTGATCAAAATCGGAGGGGAAGCCTTCGGTGACCAGGAAAGAATCGAAACTCAGCAGTCCTCCGCCCGCACCGACAGTGAAACCGGTGAGGATTGCATGACCGCCGACGCGCCCGCCGGTCTCATATGTCCAACTGCCCGGCGTACCGAAGTACAGGGTACGTCCGCTGCCCCGCAGCGACGAGGGTACATTTTCGGCAATCCGCCAGAGGGAGTGGATGTCACCAGACCAGTCGGCATCCGTGATGGATGCGAAGTTCAGCGTGATGGTGGCGCCGTCATTGGCTTGATAAGAAATGGACGTGCCGTCGGGGGTGGCCTCCTCCCCGTCGAAACTTTCCAGGTCCAATGCGTCCAGAGCAATGACTTCGATGTCATCGACATACCAGCCTTCGAAATTGTTGAGAATGCCATCCACGGAATCAAAGTAGAAGCGGAGGGTGAATTCCCCGGCAAATTCCGCACCCAATTGAATGGCGACATTTTGCGAGTTCGTGGTGGGATCGGTCAGGGTGGTTTGCCCGGCCCCCCCGGCGTTGGAGGCGATGGTGACCCATTCGCCTTCGCCGGCGCGGACCAGCACGGAGGCCTTGTCAAAGGCGGAAGGCCAGCCTTCGGTGTGCAGGAAGGACGTGAAATTGAGGAGGGTGCCCTGGGTGCCGCCCTGGAAACCGGTGATGTCGGCAAAACCGGCCACCCGTCCGCCCGCACCCACGTAGTTGAATGCATCGGGATCTCCGAAGTAGATGGCCGTTCCGTTTCCGCGGCCCGCGGGAACACCTTCGAAGAGGTTCCAAAGGTTTTCCACGCCATTGAGATCGTTGAAATTCAGGCGCAGCTCGGTGTCACCCAGCATGAAGGTTCTGCCTTCGTCGTCGGGATCGCCGGAACCACCCTCAAAATCCAAGAGGAGACTTTCCCCTTCCACGAAGCCGCCTTCAAAATCAAACTCACGTGATCCGGTGGCGAATTCGGTGCCGTTGCCATTGGTGAAGTCGTCGCCGCTAAAGATGTACACATCCCCGTCTTCCCAAACAATCAGCGCATCCTCGCCCACGGGATTGGGGGCGCTTTCGGCGCCGAAGTTCTCCGCCTCGGAAAGCAGGATAAAGTTGGAAAGGGCCGCCAAATCCGCGTTCATGGGTTGGGACTCTCCGCTGCCGCCGATGATATAGACGGCCGATTGGTCTCCGCCGGTAATGAGAACCCCGATGTCCATGATGCCGTCGCCGTTGTAGTCGGCGGGCTGGAGGATGTGGGCCCTGGAGCCGTCGGGTCCATCGGCCAGGAGGGGCGCGGGGAGATGGATAAAGCGGCGTCCGCTGTTGCTGCCCACGCCCAGCTTGCTGAAGTCAGTCACGCCGGGAAGAATCAGCAGGGTCGAGGTGCCGTTGACGATGTCGTCGTTGACGGCGGCCACAAAATCCCCGACGCCGTTGCCGGTGATGTCGCCCAGGGAAATGGTCACGGGACGGAAGGAAGCCAGGCCGGAGCCCTCACTGCCGTCGATCACCACCGACCCTTCCGCGTCCGTGCCCGACACTTGGGTGGTCAGGCCCAATTCGTCGGAGAAGCGAAGTTGGTACATGCCCATTTCGGCGGCGCGGATAAGATTGTTCTGACCGCTGCGGAAGCCCAATTGTTCGGCGCCGCTGCCGGACGCGTAGCTGATGGCATAGTCGAAATCGTAGGCGGCGGTGAGCGCCAAACGCCGGCCGAAGGCGTTGGAAAGGACTTCCACCCTGAATCGGTCCGCCAGACCCGCCGCGGCCAGTGCGTCCATCAAATCGGCGGCCAAATGCTCAATGTCTTCATTGTTTTCGGTGGCGCTCGCATTCACGGTGACGGAGATGCCGGGGGCGCCGTTGATGGAGATGGAGAACGTGGCGTTCGTTTCCAATTCGCCAAACTGGGGCACGCCCTCTTCCGCCACCACGGTGTAGGCGGCGGTATTCATGACCTTGAGAATGTAGTATTCGGGTACGCCGGCGAATTGTTCCACGGGCACGGCGTCGATGACGCTGCTCGGATCCAAGTCCCGGGCGGCGAACAGGGCCATGTTGCTGCCAAAGGGTCCGCCGAACATGTCGAAACGCTCCTGGCTTTGATCCCGGTCGAATTTCACTTCAATCATGTCGAGCAGCAGCAGGGCGGAAGCGGAGCCGGAGAACTGCTTGAGCGCGTCGGGCGTGCGGATGAGGTAATAATCGGCGCGGTCCCCCTCATGGAAGGTCAACCGGTCGATCACTTTGCCTTTTTCAATATCGGGAAGCAGGGAAGCGAAGGCGGGGGTGTTGTTGGGTCCGGTCACGCCGCCCTTGTTGACCAGCTCAAAGCGGTCGAAGGGCGTGGTGGTGTCGCCGGCGATCAGGTCGTTGCCGGGTCCGCCATCCAGATAATCGTTGCCGCCGCCGCCGGCGATGAAATCGTTTCCGGGGCCGCCGAAGATGAAGTCGTCGTAGGCGCCGCCAAAGAGCATGTCGTTTCCGGGTCCGCCGTAAATGTGCAGGCTGGTGAGGGAACCGCCGCCCTGCTCGCGGGCACCGGGTTTCACGCCCCACTCGTCGGTTTGGTTCAGGAAGGTAAAGCCGGGATCGCCGCGGAACACGTCGTCCCCGCGTTGCAGGTCGATGACCATATTCTGCACGTCGAAGGCCTGGAAGAAGTAGTAATGCTGCTTGTAGATCGGACGTCCGGGATCGGGGTCCTGTCCCTCCTGATGAAAGCCGATCAATCCGGCGCCTTCGATGCGCAGGGATTGTCCCACAGAAAGGGAGGAGTTCAGCAACACGAAGCGTCCGTCCCGCACGCCGATGCCCAGCAGGTCGGAAATGTCTGCGGTTTCTCCGGTGCCTTCGTATTCGTCCCCGTTCACTTCCATGATTTCCGCCTTGCGCAGGGCCCGGCGAATGTCGGCGGCCAAATCGGCGGGCGAGTTGTTGACGGCACTCACGTAGCTTTCCTCCGTGAAGCCGAGGGGTTCCAGTGCGCCCTCCACAAAGGCGTCGAGGCTGACTTCACTGGCGGCGACAACGGAAATCACTCTCAGGGAGAGTCTGTCCCCGTCCAGTCCGAAGGCCACCTTTCCGTGGAAGAGGGTGTTGCGGAGGGCCTCGTTAAGGATATCCTGTACCCCTTGGGCGTCGTGGCCACCCTCCCCGAAGTCAACATCCAGGCGGGTTTGTTGGCCGGCGCCCAAGGCGATGTCGAAGGAGAAACCACCGCTGATCTCACCCGTGTTCATAGCTTGATCGGCTTCGATAACGCCATCGGTTTCGCCGGCATCAACGGTGATTTCATATGCGACGCCATCGAGAAGAATGGTGAAGGTGAAGTCTTCGCTCAAGCGGCCCGCCACCGGGAAACCGCCCTGGGCGGTAATCACCGATCCGGGAATTTCGGTCATCATGAATTCCTGGTTTTCGGTGTCCCAAACCTTGGCGGTGAATTCCCAGCGCTTGAGGGTGGGATTGAAGCGAATGGCGGCATAGTCGGGCACTTCGCGACCGAGATGATCCAAATCGCCGCCGAGGAAGAGGATGCGGTTTTCGCCGCCGCCGCCCATGATGATGTCGTTGAAAGTGGGAATGAAGGTTTCGTCCGAGCCGGTGAGGGTCGGCAGGGCGTCGGGCATGATCTGGAAGGTGTCGTTGCCGGTGCCGCCGAAGAGCAAATCGGGTGCGCCCCGGTCGTAGCCGCCGGAAATGACATTGTTCCCGCCCACCCCGAAAATCCAATCTTCGCCGGCGCCGCCCTGCAGGCGGTCGTTGCCGGGTCCGCCAATGATCACGTCGCGGCGGACCTGATTGGGACGGGAGGCCATGTCGAGCACAATGCGGTCCGCGTTGGGATCGCCATCCAAAATAAACTCGAGATCGTAAATCGTGGGCACCAGATTGGGGGAATCAATCCGGAGGAGATAGGGCACCCCGGCTTCCAGTCCCGACAAACTGATCACGCTTTCATCCCGTCCGGACAAGTCGCGCCGCACAAAACCCGGTTCCCCGATGGCGGTGATGAGTTCATAGCGCCCGGTGGCGTTGTCCACCCCGGATACCTTGAGAATGTAATCGCCGGCTTCCAAACCTTCCAGGTTGTACGTCACGTAACGGTTGATGTCCGTGGCGCCCCGGAAGGCGTACAGACCGTTCACCTTGATCACGTTCCCGTCTTCATCGACGATTTCCTTGCCGTCCGCGTCCAACAGTTCAAAGAGGAAGGTTTGGTGAATGTTGTTTCCGTCTTCGTCCTTGAGTTGTTCGGCGAGAATACTGATGCGGTCGTTGGCGGTGCCATCCTCTTCCAGCGTGAAGCGGAAGTAGTCAACGTCATTCGCATCGTGAATGGTTAACCCGAAGACCTTGGCATAGCTTTCGATGAGGGCGAGATAGAAGGCGTCTTCCAGGGAGTCGTTTCCGCCCTCAAGATCGGGGAGATCCATGTTCAATCCGCCCCCGCCTTGGGTTTGGTCAAAGGGTGTCGCACCGCCGGCGCGCAACAAGGCCATGCCCAGCCCGTCCCGCGGAGACGCGCTGGTGAGGCGAATTTCACCGTTGCTCGGTTCGGCCAAGGTGAAGCTGTAATAATCCACGTCGTCGGCATTGTCGATCGTCAGCCCGGTGATGAGCATGTTGGAGGTGATCAAGAGACTGGAGAGCGCCACTTGGTTGTCCATGAGGTGCAGTTGCGTGCGGGCGGGATTGCCGGCGTTCACCTTGACGATCAGGGAGGCGCGGGCGCCGCCGTCAATGGTGACCAGGCGGAGGCGTCCGTCCAACAATTCGGCGCGCACCATGCCTGAAATTTCCGCCGCGACAAGGGCGGCCTGGACGTTGGCGGCCAAATCTTCCGGCGAAGTGTTTCCAAAGGTGTCGTCGGCCAGAACCCGCACGGTGCGCAGGGCGCGTCCGTTGATGCTGATTTGGAATTCGGCGTCGGAACTCAATTGTCCGTCTTCGGGCAGGAGGCCTTCGACAAAGGTTCCGGTGGTGTCCTGGCTGAAGCCGAGGGTGTTGGCCAGGGTGCCGCTTTGCAGGGTCAGGGCCTGAACCGCTTTCGCATCCACCGGGTTCAAGTGAACGAAGTTGCCTACGAGGCTGAAGGCGAGAACCCCTTCGAGCGATGAGGCGTCACCGTTGCCCAGCATGGCGTTTTCGAGGCCGCGGTTCAGGTCGTCAATCAAATCGTTGCGGGTGAGATTGTCAAAGGTGCCGTCCACGGGCACCAAATAAGCGGTGCCGTCCACGACAAGGGTCAGGGTGCCGTTTCCGGTCACCGCCGTGTTCAGGGCCTTGTCTCCCCGGATGGAGGCGGGGGTGTCCTGCCCGGTCAAGACCGCCTGGCCGATAAAGGCGCCGTTGCGGTAGCCCAGTTCGGCCAGCGCGGTTTCGGAGCCATCGACGGCGTAAATTTCCAGGGATTCCACATCGCTGCCGGAAGTGGGGCCAATGGAAATCTTGCCGCCCAGTTGGATGGCCACCAAACGGGAGCCCAGCCCCGCCGCCGTCAGCGCGGCGTTCAGATCATTGAGCAGGTCGCCGGCATCGGAGTTGTTGCCCGTGCCCGCAAGGGTGAGGGTATGGGGGGCGTTGCCGTTGACCCGCAATTCCATCGCGGGGGCGCCGCCGCCGTCGGCCGGGGTGAGACGGAAATTGACCGCATCCACTTCATTTTCGGCCACCAGCCAGGCCCGGCCCAGGGAGTAGGCGGTTTCCGGGGTGTCGTTGCGTCCGCCCTGTTCGGTGCGGTCGGGGAGAATGGCGTTGCCGGACATGGTGTT
>PXAS01000364.1 GCA_003565815.1 PVC group bacterium | reverse complement strand
CCGCGATCCTTCCATCGGCGCAAAACTCATCAATGCCCGGGCCGAAACCCTCTTGGAAAAACCCTCCTTCAAGCAGTCGTTTCGCAGGAAAAGGTGCCTGATCCCCGCCGACGGCTGGTACGAATGGCAATCCCACCCACAGCGAAAAAAGCAACCCATGTATTTTCATCGGCGCGACAAACGCTGTTTCGCATTCGCGGGCCTTTGGGACGAGTGGCACGACAAGTCGGGCGGCATGATCCTCAGTTGCACCGTCATCACCACCCGCCCAAACGCCCTCACCCGCCGCATCCATCCGCGGATGCCCGCGATCCTCCGGGAAGAAGACCATTCCGCTTGGCTGAAACCCGAGGAGAACGACTTGCGCAACCTGCTGCGCATGCTGGAACCCGTGGCCGCCGACGAATTCACGGTTCATCCCGTTTCTCCGGCGGTGAACCGTGCCACCGCCGAAGGCCCGGACTTGGTCTCTCCCGTGCCCCCGCCTCCATCCGGACCCATACAAACGGAGCTGTTTTGAGGCAGATAACTTGCAATAAAGCCTTGAACCCCGCGCAAGATTCACATATAAACGTGTTTAGGCTGTCATAATGGCCTTTTTGAAACACAACCATTGGAGATAGAATGAAGTTCCTTACATTATTGTTGATTCCCTTCCTGATGCTCATGGGCGCTTGTGGCGCCCAACAAGAAGAAGAGCTTGAAGCTCCCACCCAAGAAGAGGTGGAGCAGGCCGCGCAGGATGCTGCCGAAGCCACCGAAGAAATGGTCGAAGAAGCCTATGAAGCCGCGGAAGACGCTGCGGAAGAGGTTGAAGAAGAAGCCGAAGACTTTAACTTCTAAATCTTCCGATCCACGCTATGGATCGTGCCATTTTTATCATGGCAAATCGCGGACGGGAAAGTTCAACTTTCCCGTCCGCTTTTTTGGGGCCTTATTTCTCAACCGGAATCACAATCCCGCGCATAATCTGGTTCTGCGCGAGCAGAAAAACCAATAAAGTGGGCAGGGCCGCAAGGACGAACGCGGCGTTCATGACCCCGGGTCCATAGCTTTGTTGCAGTTGGTAGAGCCAAACCATCAGCGTCCACATCCGTTCATCCTGACAAATCAGCAGCGCAAACATGAAATTGGTGTAGGCGCTCACGAAAGCGCCGAGGGCAATGACCGCGAGGATCGGTTTGGACAAGCTGAAGGTAATCATCCAAAACATGCGGATTTCCCCGGCGCCATCGAGGGCCGCGCTTTCATACAGATCGCGGGGCAACGAATCGAAAAAGCCCTTGAGCAGAAAAATGGAGTATCCATGGGCCATCCCCGGCAACAGCAACGCCCAGAAGGTGTTCAGCAGTCCGAAATCCCGGAGCATGAGAAAGACCGGAATCTGGGTAACCATGGGAGGAAAGGCCATGGTCAGCAACAAAAAAAGCAACAACGCATAAGCATTGGGAGGACGGAACCGGCTCAGGGCGTAAGCCGCAAGCGGATTCACGATCAACGCCAGCAACACGGCCATGGCGCAATAAAACACGGTGTTGCCCAATCCTCGCCCGTCTACGATGAGGATTTCCCAAACGGTGGAAAAATGCTGGGTGAGAAAAGCGCGGCGAATTTCCCGGCGATGCCGTTCGAATTTCAGTTGGCCGGCCTCGCGGATGGGCGGCGGGGTACCATGCGCACGTTGCCAGCTTAAATCGGCGCTGTCCAGGGTCAGGTGGGCCCCGGAGACCCGATGCAAGACATCCTCCGGGTCTTTCCATCCCTGCAAAAAAACCTCCCAATCCGCTTGAAAAGGTCCGGCCTCCCGCCAGCGCGTCGGCAAAGCCAGTTCCGTCCAATCGTCCGCATCAACCCCCGTGGCCCGCCGCAGGGTTTGCATATTCACATGGCGGGCCTGCAACAAGCGTTGCCAATCGTCCGAGGCTTGATCGGAAATCCTTAAAAAATCGGGATGCACCACCTCCCGGACAAACAGAAGCCAGGCTTCCGCTTCCCGCTCATTTTCAGGAAGCGTGGCAACGAGCAAAGGGCTTCCATCCTCTCGTCCATGTCGCGGAACCCAAACCCGTTCAATGAAAAATCCGGTGAGATCATGCGTGCCCAACGTCCATTCCGGGGCCGCTTCGTTCACATAATGCTCCCAGGCCCGCCACCAAGGCGTGTCCGGAGTCAGGTTCAGACGCGACCGAGTGTCGGGGGGGATCACCCAAAAAGCATTCCAATCCGCAAAATCGGTTTCCAGCGCCGTGTTGACCTGTTCGATCTCCCTTGAGATTTCAGATTTCAAATGCCGGGCAAAGCCCCTCACATTCAAGGGGCGCGAACGGCTGTCCGGCGTGGCCGCGTAGCCAGGCAGCACAGCTCCGGGCCAGTCCGCAAGATGCGTTTCCCAGCGCGCCACCTCCGCCGCATCCACAGAAGACAGCAACTCAACGCCGCTGAAGTCCGCATGCTCCGAACGCCATGCCGCGCGCAATGTGGCCGCCGATTCATTGTGCAGCGCCTCCACATGCTTGCGGTACAGCGCCGCGTCGTCCCACAAAAACCTGGGGAGAAAACTGAACTCGTGTTTGTCCACGCCCGTGCGCGTGGCCCCGGAAAGCATGAGGACAAAAGGCGCCAGCATGGAAACCGCTCCCAGGGTCAACACCAAAAACATGGAGAAATGCAACATGCGCACTTTACAGGATCCGCGACCGGTTTTGGGGATGAGGCCCATCTATTTGTCTCCGGTGGTTCGGAATTCGAGGTGGGCGAGCATGCGCAATTGCCAAAGCGTGAACGCGATCAGCAAGGCTCCCAACAACCAGGCCATGGCCGTGGCGGGACCGAAGCGCAAATGAATGAAGGCCTGATAGAAAATGTGCAATCCGGCCACTTCCGTATTGGCGCCCCCGCCGGTCATGGCGAGAATATTGGCTTCGGCTTGGAAAAAGGCGGCGATAAAGACGCCAATGAAATTGATCATCAGCAAGGGTTTCAAGCGGGGCACCACTACAAAGAGAATTTTATCCAAAAAGCCGGCGCCGTCGATCTCCGCGGCCTCATAGGACTCCTCGTCGATGCCTTTGAGCGCGGCCAGATAAATGAGACAGCCCGGCCCCATCCCCGCCCAGGCCAAAGGAAGCACGCAGGCCAGCATGGCGGTTTCCGGATTGCTGAGCCAGCGGATCGGTTCCCGGAGGGTGGCTCCGGGATTCATCTTCCCCGTCTGCTCGAAAATCGGATCGACCAACGCCCATCCCGTGAAGAAAAATCCAAGCGCCACCCCCGCCATCACCGCCGCATACACCCGGCTGTCCTGCCGTTGCAAACGCCGGGCAAAGGCCAGGCAAAGGCCGCCGAACAATGCCGCCAGTCCCAGATACGCTCCGGCGGGAACGCGCATGAGCACCGCATTCAGCAACCCATTCTCACTTTCCTCGTAAAAATTTTTCCACATCAGAATCATCACCAGTCCGTTGACAACCGCGGGCAGATAATAGACGGTGCGAAAAAACAGGCGGGCCCTGGGAACCTCCTGCAGGAGGATGGCCAGGAACAAGGGCGGCAAAAACGTCAACCCCAACACCCAGGCCGTGTACCGGAACGCGGTCAACACCGAGAACCACCAACGGGCGTCAAAGAGCACCTCGCCGAAATTGCGGAGCCCCACCCAAGGGGACGGGTCCAGCAGGCGGTAGTCCTGAAAAGCCATCATCGACCCCCTGGCGAGCGGCACATACTGCCAAACCGCCACCGTGGCCAACGCCGGGAACATCAAAAGGACCACCCAAAAGCGATTGTGGCGCTTCGCCACCTCGCCGGTTTCCACGGCCGCGCGCGCATAGGTGCGCACAATTCTTCGGATCACCCACATGTACCCCAGCGCCAGGCACACCAGCACCAACAGCGAAACCCGGTTCCGAAAGCGCAATTCATTCGGCGGGGTGATCCCGAGCATGTCGCGCCGCGCATGGTCGGCGGCCTCGGCCAGCAGACCTTGCAACACATCCAGCCGCGCCTCCCGTTCCTGCGGCAGACGGCCCGCGAGGGCTTCCTGCTGGGCGCGCTGCAGGGGAATGCTCAACAAATCATAGGCAATGTTGCTGTGGGGTCCATACGGCTCCGGCTTCCCGTTTTCCACCGCCAACGCAAACACATCCATCCACCCCGGCGGGGTCAGCCGCAACAGGGCCCCGTACCCGTGACGTTCCAGGTGCGCGGGGTTGACAAAAGCGGCCAGACCGGACTCCACCAGAATGCGCGTCCGGATTTCGCTCGCGGCGTGGGAATCGAAAAAGCGAATGAATTCCCAGGCCGCGTCCCGAACCACCGGATTTTCGATGTCCCGGAACAGTCCCAACATCCGACTGTTGATTTCGCTGGCCCGCATGCCGTCCGGCCCCAGCGGAATCGGCGCCAGGCCGGTCAATTCGGGATTGATCACATCAAACATGTCCTCGTCGATATAGCCCTGCGTGATGGCAATGTCCCCCTGTTGCCATTTCGCCCAGGCCCCGTCGGTGTCCCGAAAAGCATACCCCCGCCTGGTCACGCCCCGCTCGTCTTCCCAGGGCTCGGTGACCAGGCGGGTATAATAGTCCAGCGCCACCGCCGCCTCGCGGGAATCATAATCGATGGTCCATTCCCCGCTGTCGGGATCCCGGGTCATAAACTCGGCGCCGGCGGACCAGAGGAACGAGGTGAACTGATAACTTTCATGATTGCCCCGCGCAAAACGGATGCCGTATTTGCCCGCGGCCGGATCACTCAACACCCGCACGGCGTGATGCAAATCCTCCCAAGTCCAGGTTTCATCGGGATAGGCCAGACCGGCCTCGTCAAAACGGTCCTTCCGATACAACAAGCCCTTCCCCAAAAGCCCCCCATACGGAAGCGCCCAAGTGTGGGTTTCCCCATCGGGCCCGGGTCGACGAATCACCGGCCAAACTTTCGGATGCACCCGTTCGGACAATTCCGCTTCCGGCAAGTCCGCCAAATATGCATCCAAGGGCGCGAGAAACCCCTGGCGAATATACGTGTCGGAGCGGCGGAAATTCAGATACACCACATCCGGGGCCACCCCGCCCGCGATGGCCAGCAAATCCGACTCCACGCCCTCCACGCGAATGCCGGTGAATTTTCGGGGCCGCACCCTGACCCGTTCCCAGTCGTACGCACCGTAGGTATCCGGATCGGCGCGGTATTTTTCCGCATACCGTTCGCGGACAATATCCGGGTATGCTTCCCGAAAAGCGCGGACCACGGCCAAATTCGCACGGGACATGGGGTCATTGCGGGTCGCGTCCGGCAGAACCCAGTTGTGAATCACCACCTCCACCACCGGGGCGCCGTCTTCCAGCACCACCTGACCGCCAAAGGCCAGCGCGCCCATTCCGGCCAACCAACAAAGGAACCCGCGCCGCAAAACAAAGGCGCCGTAATGCTGGACCGTCATCCGGATACCCATGGATGTCGCCTACGCCTCTTCTTCGGCGAGAAACCGGTTCACTTCCCGCAACGTGCCATACCGAAGCAACTTCCGCGCGTGACGGCGGGCTTCTTCCGTATGCAAACCGCTGATAAAGGATTGAATCCGGGGAATGTGCTGGGCATCGATACTGATCTTGCGGACGCCGATGCCAATGAGAAATTTCAACATGTCCGAATTTAAAGCCATGTCGCCGCAGACGCTCACATCCACGTCATTGTTGATCGCCGCATTCACGATGCGGTACACGGACCGCAACACCGCCGGATGGTGGCAAACATACAAACTGCTCACCGACTCATTGGTCCGGTCCACCGCCAGCAAATACTGGATGAGATCATTGGTGCCAATGGACAGGAAATCCGATTCGCGGGCGAGTTCATCAATGATTTCCACCGCGGCCGGCAACTCCACCATGGGGCCGATTTCAGGATTCGGGTTGAAGGGAAGCCCTTCCGCCTCCAACTCGCGCTTGCATTCCTCCAGCATATCCTTGGCGGCGAGAAAATCATCCACCGAGGAAATGAACGGAAACATGATGCGCAGCTCCTTGTTGTGGCCGGCGCGAAGCATGCCCCGCAACTGCTGTTTGAATATCTGGGGGTTCTTCAAAGAAAAACGGATCGCCCGCAACCCCAGAAACGGATTCGCCTCCTCCAAATGCTGGTGATAAGGCAATTTTTTATCCCCCCCCACATCCAGCGTCCGCAAGGTGATCTCCTTGCCGGGCAACCCCGCGAAAATCTTTTCATAGATCAGCCGCTGGGCCTCCTCGCTGGGAAACTCATCCCGAACAATAAACGGAAATTCACTGCGGTAAAGACCGACGCCCTCGGCCAGGTTTTGCCGGGCATATTCCATGTCGCTGAGCAAATTCACATTGCAGTGCAAGGTGATTTTCGTGCCGTCCCGCGTAAACGTCTCCGGTTGCACCACTTCCGGCGGCGCTTCCTCTGGCTTGATCAACGCCTCATATTGCGCCAGTACCTTTTCAGAGGGATCCAAGAAAACCGTGCCCTGATTCGCATCGATCAAAATCAGCGTTCCCTCGGGAACTTCAAGCACATCCGGATTTTCCACGAACACCATGGGCACCCGCAGCGAACGCGCCAAAATGCTGATGTGCGAAGTCACGCTTCCCTGCACAATGATAATGCCCTCGACCTTCTGGGCCGCGAACTTGAGCACATCGGAAGGCAAAAGCTCCTTGGCGATGAGAATTTGGCCCTCGTAGTCCCCGTGATCCTCCCCGTGCCGCTGCAAATTCCGCAGCAGGCGGTGCCCCAAATCCTTCACATCCAATACTTTTTCCCGCAATCGGGGATTGCTGCTCTTGGAGAACAAATTGATGTAATCATTCACCACGCTGCCGATGGCCCGATCGGCGGGAATCCCCTGATCGATCAGTTTCTTCATGGCCCCGCTGAAGCCCATGTCCTTGAGAATCAGCAAATGCGCGTTGAAAATCAACGAGGCCACGTCCCCCAGACGTTCCTCCATTTGTTGCTGCAACACCGTCAGTTGCTCTTCGGATTCCTGCAGAGCCAACGTGAAATCCGCCAAAGAATAGGAAGCTGCCTCCTCATCCGCCGCCACCGTGAGCACGTCATACTCATGCCCGTTGATCACCACCGCCGTCCCCTGCACCACCCCGCCGGAAGCGGTGGTGCCTTTCAGAAAACTCACCCCGGACAACGCGGGGGTCACTTCCGCCGGCGGCGCGTCCACCTGCTGACGGGCCTCGTGCAAACTCATCAAAAGCTTGGCGTTTTCAATCACCACCGCCAACTGCGAGGCGATGGCGCGCAGTGCCTTGATATCATTCTGGTGAAAATAATTGGGTTGCGGATCCTG
>PXAS01000386.1 GCA_003565815.1 PVC group bacterium | reverse complement strand
TTCGGGGGCGCCCCCCCAACTCAATTTCACCTTGGCCCGTGAAAGCCGGGAAGATCCTTTGAATTTGCAATTGAATTTGCGCGCCGAAGACGTGGTGAGCCGGGGAACCTATTTTGAGGAGCTGCGGGCCGACATGCACTTGCAGAATCGGCAGTTGCATTTGAAGGATTTCCACGCCTCGCGCGGCGAGGAGGTGCTCGAAGGGTGGTTGAAATACGATCTGTCGGTTCGTTTGTGGGAATTGGATTTCACCTCTACCGTTCGTCTGCATGATCTGGCGCCGCTTGCCGGGCCCGCCGCCATGGAGTTGATCCGCCCGTACCGCATTCGGGGGGACTCCTGGATGAGGGTCTCCGGCGTTTTTGACGCCGGAGAGGGGCAACGCCATGATCTGAATGGAAAAGCCACCCTTCGCGGCGTCTCCAGAGCCTGGCTGGGCTTTGAGGAATTTTCTTTTTCCTTCCTCCTGAAAGAAGACACCTTGATCGTTCCGGACATTCACGGGACCTTGCGGGAAGGATATGCCAAGGGCGATCTGGTGGTCAATGATCTCAGCAAGCCCGCCGCTGCGAATTTCGCCTTGAATTTATCCGGCGAAAAAATTGATTTGTTCGAAATGGTCACCGCGGCCACGGATTCAACGGAAACCCCCTACACCGGCACCTTGTCTTTCGATCTGAGGGTAAAAGGGGATCTGCAAAGTCCATCGGACCCCCCCCCTTTTGATTCTTATACGGGAACGGGAAAGCTCAAAATTGAAGAAGGCGAGCTTTTCCGCATTCCCCTTTTGCTGGGTCTGAGCCGCATTCTCAGCAAGGTCGTGAGAGGTTTCGGGTACGCGTCCCAAACCGACTTCACCGCGGACGTGAAAATTGCCGACGGACGAATCGAATCGGACAATTTGTTTTTGCGGGGGAATCTGATCTCCATCGAAGGAGACGGGCATGTCGCGTTTGACCGAAACATCCGCGCCAACATGCGGGTGCAACTCCTCAACGAAGGGCTCTTGTCCGATGCCCTCAAGGTCGTCCTCTGGCCTTTGCGCAAATTGATTGAAATCCGCCTGACCGGAACGCTGGACGATCCGGATTGGGAACCCCGCAACCTCCCCAAGGAGATATTTGGAAGATGAGCGACGCCGAAACGTTATGGATCCTCGCCGTGCCCACGCGCACGAGCAATGAACGGGAACACGTCATGGAACGCATGACGGAGATTTGCGATGCCGTGCCCGTGGAACTGGAATCCCCCGGGCAGACGGTCATCTGGCTGGAGGCCTATTTTGACGCCGAAACCAATGCGGAACTCGTCCGGCGGGTGTTGCAAACGGAATTTCCCGACATGGAATTTTCCGTGCGGATTTGTCCGGGCAAAGACTGGACCACCTTCTGGCGGCACCATTTCCAGCCCCGTGCCATCGGAAAACGCTTGCACATCGTTCCGGAGTGGTTGCGGGACGAGGTCGACGGCGAACCGGGCCGGGAAGTCATCCTGGTCAACCCCGGATTGAGTTTCGGAACCGGCGACCATTTCACCACCCGCTATTGCCTGGAAATGCTCGACCGGCTTGTGGGCGAAGGGCTGCAACCCGATGCCATGTTCGACGCCGGCTGCGGCAGCGCCATCATCAGCATTGCGGCCCGCAAACTGGGTTGGACGAATATTCTCGCCGTGGACCATGATCCCGTCGCCCTGAATCAGGCCCGGGAAAACCTGGAACTCAACGGCATCCGGGAGGGGATCGATTTGCAAGTGATGGATCTGACCCGGGAATGGCCTCCGGCCGCGTTCCCCGTGGTCTTCGCTAATTTGTACGGCGGGCTGTTGATGGATTTGGCTCCCCGGCTCCTGTCCATTTGCTCCGGAACCTTGATTCTCTCCGGCATTCGCGCGGTCGAGTCCGAGGCGGTATCCACGGTCTTTGCCCAATTGGGGGCCGTGGAACGCGCCTCGGACGCCGACCACGAATGGTGCGGCCTTTGGTTGGAGACCGGCGCGTCTACCAGTCCACGCTGACGGACGCGGAGAAACGCCGTTCGGCGTAGGTGTTTTGGCCGGCAAAAACCTGGAAATCGTCATCGAACAAATTGCTGCCGGTCAGGCTGAATTCAACGTTCTCCATGTTTTCCGGACGGAAATGCACGGCCACGGAGGTCAACCATTGGCTGTCACTCCCTTCACGGAGTTCATTTTTGGATTGGTTCAGCCAGGACTGGGTGGCTTCCACCCGCAGAAGGTCGGTGGCGCGCCAGTCCAATTGTACCGTGAGCAATTGTTCGGCATAGTCGAGCGCGTAACGGCTGGCATGGGGTTCGTTGTCTCCGTCTTTGTCCAGCAACACCAGGTTGCCGGTGACATCCAGATTCGGCAACACCGTCTGGCGAACCAACAATTCCAAACCGAGCGTGTCCACCTTGCCGATGTTTTCGGCTTCAAAACGGGTGGATTCCGGACTGCTGCGAATCCAATCCACGGTGTTTTTGCTGGTGTTGTGGAAAAGGGCCGCGGAAGCGAAGGTCTCCTGATTGGGTTGCCAGTTGGCGCCGATTTCAAAGTTTTCCCGGGTTTCCGTGCTTAGGCCGCTGTTGCCCAAGCTGCCCGGAGATTCGTAATTCAGTTCGGTGAAGCTGGGTTGCCGCACGGATTCGTTGTACTCCGCGTACACGAACAGGGTGGGACTGACGGTGAATTCAATGCGCGCCAAGGGCAGGATTTCATCGTCGAAATCCTCGAAAACCTCGGCCCGAATCCCCGCGTACACCCGCACGCCCTCGGTGAGCAGGGCGTCGGGCAACAACGTGCCGGAAACGCGATAGCGATCGAAGTTGCCCAGATTGCTGCTTGAGATTTCCTCTTGTTCCACCGCACCGCGAACGGTGACGCCAAAGTCATGGGCGAAGGGGTGCCGATATCCGCTTTGCAGCATGCGGATGTCGCTGGTGTGTTGGTTGCGGAATTCACCGGTGGGCAGATCGAGACGGTAGTCATCCTTGAATTCGCGAATCGACAGGCCCAAATCAAAAGGGCGCTCGGGATCAAACGTGCGCCACAGGGCGATCGCATGCAGGTCTTCCGTTTTTTCTTCGGAACGGAAATCCGGGTTCACCCCATAATACCCGGTGGTGCCGAAGGTTTTTTCCTGAAAGCCGAACCAGACGTCCGCCTGGCCGAAGTGGGAGTGATATTGCAGTTGACCGCCTGCACGGATGGATTCCATGTCATTGCCCAGGTTGTCCACGTTGGGCAGATCCGCGTAGCCGCCGAATGCCCCCATGCCGAAGGTGTTGCGATGCAGGGTTTCTTCCGTGTGTTGAAACCCGCCCTGTACCTGAAACCCACCTTCCTGGTCCACGCCGGCGGAGAGCACCCGGCGATCTTGCACGCGCAAAGGATAGAGGGCCACGCTGCCGGCAAGGTGACCTTCGCCATAGGCGATCTGGCCCACCCCGGTTCGAATCACCGGGGCGCTGAGCCACCAGGCGGGAAAACTGATTTCCGAATGGAAGTGTTCGGTTTGGGGATTCCGCAGCGCCAATCCGCCCAAACTGAGTCCCGCGCCCTGAAACGTGGATCCGCGAATGCTCAGATCCGACTGACCGCCGGGTATGCCTTGGGAAATGACCCGGACGCCGGGGGTGTGCTGCAAATGCGCGGCCACGCTGTCGTCCAATCCCGTGATTTGAGAGGTGACCAGGGGGCTGTCCTGGACCAACAAGGGCGACAGCTCGGTTTCCGCCTGGAGGCTGGAAAACGCAAAAAGAGAAACAGCAGTGATTGTGTGGAGTTTTGAATGTATTTTCATTGTAAACCTGATTGAGGGGTTGAGTTTGCATTCATAATGAAGTAAGGTAAGAAAATCAAACACATTCTGCGACCCATTCGGAAAATTCCATGCCACACAAAGTCAAACAACACATCTTGAAAACACTGCGGAGTTCCGAAGGGGCTTGGGTTTCGAGTGAATCCCTGCGGCAACCGTTTGATATCTCCAGGGCGGCCATTTCCAAACAGGTGAGGGGGCTGAGGGAAAAGGGGTATCGGATTGAGAGCAGCCCCCGAAAAGGATACCGTCTGTTCGGGCGCGCGGATGTGCTCGCGCCGGAATCCCTGTATCTTCACCTGGAAGGGACGCGCTTTGCCAAGGGCACCATCAAAGTCTCGGAAGTGACGCAATCGACCAACGACGATGCCAAACAAATGGCCGCCGAGGGCTGTGCCGAGGGAAGTCTGGTGCTCGCCGATATCCAGGTGGCCGGAAGGGGAAGGCGGGGACGGGTCTGGTTCGGCAATCAGGGGGATTCCCTCCTCTTTTCCATGGTGTTGCGCCCCCCGCTGGATCCCATGCGTTGCGGCTTGTTGCCGCTTTTGGTCGCGGTGGCGGTCCGGGAAGCGCTGAACGAGCTGGGGATCGAGGGGGTGGGAATCAAATGGCCCAATGATCTTTTGATCGATGGTCGGAAAATTGGCGGCATCCTTTGCGAAATCAGCACCGATTTTGACCGCGTGGAATACGCCGTTGTCGGGGTGGGACTCAATGTGAACAACGATTCGGACACCTTTCCGGAGGAACTCCGCCTGACCGCCTGTTCATTGAAAATGGCCACCGGAAAACCCTGGAGCCGGTTGGAAGTGCTTTCCGAAATTCTCAAATCCATGGACCGCCTCTTGCGGCAGGCCTGGAGTGGGAATTTCAAAAACATCCTGGAATACTGGCGGGGGGCCACGTTGACCTCCGGGAACCGCGTGACCACCACCTTGCCCAATGGTCAGAAAATTCAGGGAACCGCGTTGGATATCGATGATTCCGGCGCGTTGTTGCTGAAAGATGATGATGGGAAAGTCCACATGCTGACCAGTGGCGAACTCAATTGACGCGGGTCATGAACTCCAAGGCCAGATCGCGGGAGGGCATGGGCAGGTCCAGGTGCCAAGCGGTAAAGCGCTCCAAGTGGGCGGACATTTCCTGAACCTGTCCCGGCATGAGACGCAGGCGCTGGATTTCCATTGGCGATGGAATGTCCAAAAGGCGTCGCATCAAGGCCAAAACGCCGCCGCTGAGGGGAGCGGCCCGCGAGGAGGACGGGGGCTTTCCGGAAACCACGCGCCCTTCTTCATAAGCAAAATGGACTTCTCCGCTTGGCTTGCCGGACAAATCGGGCGCCACCCCCAGTTCGCGAAGCAACTGTAGTTCATACCAAAACAGGAGCGCGGGGCTTTTCTCTCCGGCGGCCAGGCAATCCAGAACCAGGCTGGTCAGGTCGAAAAGCGGCGCGGAGACCGCCAGGGGCGGTGACACCCGATACAATAAATCCGCGATATGGGAGGCGGCCGCGCATCCCCGCCAGTTTTGTCTGAGCCCTCCGCGCCGTTTCAACGGGGCGCATTCCTTGAAAATGTGGAGATCTTCGCTGGCGCGTCGGTAAAAAAGCAATTCGCAGGTGTAGAAATAATCGTATTGGCCCAGGGTCCAGCTTTTGGGACGTTGGGCCCCTTTGATCAGGGTGGAGAGCCGACCGTGATGACGGGTGAACCACACCACGACCCGGGAGGAGCCGGTGACGGGAAACCATTTTAAGGTCAGGGCCAAATCACGGGCGATACGCTCGTCCACACACGGCAGATCTGCATTCGGAGACTCGAAAAGGGGAGGGTGCATGGCAAGAAGCGTTGGCGAACGGCCTCAAGGATTGACATCCCCCTCGGGATCGGTCAAATTCAGGTTCGCGGGCGCCTCCGGTTTGGGACGCAATGGAAATTTGTGTTTGCTGTCGATCATGTGCTCCAGTTTTTCCAGCAAACTGGGCACCCGGCCCTCGTTGGCGTCTTCCGGACCCGCGGCGCCGGCGGAAACGATCAATCGCATGGCTTCGGTCACGGTCAGATCCAGTTTCCGGGTTCTGGATTTCGGCACCAGCAACATGAAGCCCGAAGTGGGGTTGGGGGTGGTGGGCAGGAAGACATACACGTGGGGTTCCGTTTCCGCCCCTTGGCAGGATGCCTGGAATTTCAGTGGCACCTGGGCACTGACAAAGGCGAGGGCATGCGTCCCCGGCAAGGGGTATTCGATCAAGACCACCTCCCGGAACATGGTTTCCTTTTGGGAGACGATCGATTCGCTGACCGTGCGCACGAACATATACACCCGGTTGATGAAGGGCACTTTTTCCATGAGCTTGTCCAACAGGCCATAGACCCGGCGTCCCAGAAAATTGCGGAAAATCACCCCCACCAAAAACAGCAGGCTGAGAACCACCGCCAAGCTGACCAAGGCCTTCACGGCCGTGATTTCCCGTCCGGGGATTCGTTCGATCACCGGGCTGACCAGCCATTGGCTGATCTTGGAATTGGTAAGCATGCTGACCAGCACCAGAATCACCCACATCGTGACGGCCACCGGCGTAACCAGTACGCCCCCCATTAGAATGTGGGTGCGGATGGAGCGGAGAAGCGTCTTCATGTCGTTTGGGTCATTCGATGTGCGTTCAAAGGGGATGTTCCTGAAAAATGAATTATCTGGGCGCGGTGACAAAATCCGCGAATCGACCATAGGAAACCGTGACCGCGCGGGGACTGTCGTGACTGGCCTTCATGTAAGCCATGACCAGCCGGCCGCGCCAATGAATTTGGGGGGAGGTCGGATGTTCCGTATCCATTTGACCCAGATGGATGGGATAGACCTCCCAATTGTTCAACAACCCCGTGATTTCTCCCCTGATTTTGTTGGTTTCGTTGCCGTCTTTGTAGACGGTCACTTCACCGCTGCGATAGGTGACCACCCAGTGCTCCATGCGTCCACCGTCGACTCTGCCGAGGTGAATGCGATGGTGTGTTCGGTTGTCAGGCGGTCTCGTGGTGCGCAAATAAAGGTAGAGGTCTTGGCTCTCGTGGGTTACGATCACGTTGGCATTTTCGCGGTTTTCTCCGAACAACAATATTCCAGAGGGTAGCCCCATTTCAGGGCGGCCCTGCCGCGCGTTGCTGGTATGAAAGCCGAATTCCAGTGTGATCATCTGGTTTTGCTTGGCTTGATGGACCATGGCCGCGGTTGCTTCCGCGGGGACCGTCAATCTCCCGGCCCGGAGGAGGAAATCCTTTTCCCGGACGTCCACGGCTCCTTCCAATTGAAATTCATAGGGCAATTGGGCATTGCGGGCATTGACTCCGCTCACGGCCCCCAGCGTGCGGGGTTCAATGCTGACGGGGTAAACGTTGGGATCGGATGGGGCGCCCAATTCGCGGGTATCCCGGGTGCCGTCTTCGTCCTCTTCGCCCAGCGCCTCCCGTAATTTTCTACGGAGTTCCAGAATCTCCCTGGCGGTTTCGAAATCGCCGGCCCGGGTCAGATCCCGCATGATCGGCTCCAAACGATCCACGAACATCCGGTTGAGATCGTCCAATTTTTTT
>PXAS01000190.1 GCA_003565815.1 PVC group bacterium | reverse complement strand
GAATGGAAATTACCTGTTGCTATATTCTCTGCCGTTCCCATGTTGGCGGGATCACAAAAAATCGGGGGTGATTCCTCATTCCGAGGGTTGGGGTTGCGAAAAATGGAATAGGTCTTTTCGAAAATCATGCCCCCCGTTGTCGGTCCGGTTTTCGCCGCTGCTGTAGGGTCGCCACTTTCCGTTTTGTTGGTTCAGGAGAAAAGGTTCCCCAGTATGCGGATCGGTGAGAATCTCCCGTGGTAACAAATTCTCTTCGGACAGTACTTCCAATCGGTCGGGAAAGGCTCCGGTTTTCCGATAAAACAGTTCGCCGGCCAGATGCACAGCCAGTAGGCGTTCAAATGCCATTTGATCACGCAGCCTGCTGAAGTCCGATGGGATGACCAGCATGAGAACCGTGTGGTGAAAACGTCGCTCAAATGCATTCAGCACAGAATCCGGGTCCCGGCCCGCCTCAAGCGCATCCATCAAATCCTTGTCCAGCTGGTCAACATAATTGAGATCATAGGGTTCCAGCTTCCGGTGGTCCGGTATGATTTCTTCCATCAGGTGGTTAACCCGTTCCGACCAATCTTTTTGAGGGGGACGGTCCGCCGATTCCTCGCGGAGGAGAAGGGTTTGAAATTTTGTCAGCTCTTCGAGAACACGGGGGCGGAGATGCTGAAGGGTCAGAACTGTTTCCAGATTCCGTTGCCCGGCCCATTCACCGCCCCGGGGATGGGCGCGAATTTTGGCAATCAGTTCATCGCGGGCTTTTTCGCCGGTTTCATCCTCGATTAGGCGGTCAAAGATCTCACTCACCCAGTTTCTTTTTTCTATAAAGTCGCCTTTCATTTGTACTTCCGGAGGGGGAAGATTGCGGATGAAACGGAGTTGTTGATTCAGTTCGTTCTCCAGCAAGTTCACGTGAAGCTTCCGGGCTAGCATGAGCCGTCGGGAAGTTAAAAGATTGCGGGACGCAAGGGCTAATGACGGCAGGATCACGTTCCCATTTTTGCGAAGATACTGGTTAAAGGGTTCGAAAGCATTCAGAAGGAGAAGCGCTTCGTCCCATTCTTCGCGTTCCATCCGTGATTGGACCTCCAGCAGGGCGAAATTTGTCAGATGTAACCAACCCATCACTGACAGGGGGTTTTGAAATTCCAACCGAAAGTCTTCGGGGTTGAGCGGGGTCCACAACGGGGTGTCCGAGGCTTCCTGTAACGTTTGCAACAAAGGGCGGACTTTTTTCTGAAGCACGGAAATCTCCGGGGAGATTTCGCCGCCCTCTTGAATGTATCGCGCCAGGTCATCGAAAAAGTCGCTTTGCTGGTCTTGCAACATTTCCGACATGGTTTTTGAAAGTTCAAACATAACCGAAAAGCCGTCTACCGGCTCAGCGTTTCCAGGCAAAAAAGGAAGCACCAAAAAGAGACAGACACATCTCCACTGTCTCGTTGTCCAGACCATAAGTTTGTTGTGGTTTTTCATGATTTTATGAGGGCGGTTTTTCTTCACCTTGTAACCAAAAGTGTTGGTTGGCCCACTTGATTCTCGAACAAGACTGACTATGACGAAGATCTCGGTGGACTAAATGAGAAGCCTGTGGGTTTTTGATTACGGCGCCTGAAAGATCAGACTTTGCATCTCTTGATGCTGCTTGGGTGTCAATTGAAAGCGAAGGTCGCCGATGTGGAGGACCACTTCATTTGCTTCCGCCATCCGTTTGTACACGGCCGGTGTGAGAAGGAAGGACAGGCTGATCGTATATCTTCTGTTGGAGAAATAGCTGGAAGATGGTCTGACACTCCTCACATTCAGCAGATGGTCGTCCATTTCGATCCCGACCAACCGGATGTTGTGAAGATAATGCCGTCGTTCTGCAGTTGTGGAAGATAATGTCATGGCATATCCGTTCCGATTGTAAGGAGGCAGATTTTCACTCGAAGAACGGTGGAAGCTGAGACGATAAGAATCGCCGAGGTCGATGGGACCCGTTCCCACGACTTTATCTCCGCGGACTCTACCGCGGTCAGTGGCAAAAATAAAAGAGGCTTTGTCCAAGGCTGCTGTTTCCGGCGAAACCTCTTCTTCAGGAGGTTCATTTCCCATCATGAATCCCCACAGGGCGCGCATGGGTTCACGTTGCGCATGCGTCAGAGTGAATATTTCTCCTTCAATGCGAACATCCACGATACCGGCGTTTGCGATTCGGAGAAATTCCTCTGGAGGGAAACGATACTGGAAAGTTTCGTGCACCCCTTGTTTTCCCATATTCGAAATTCTGCGGTTGCTTGACAAGCGCGTCAGATATTTTCCGTCAATTGCAAACTCCGCGTATCCGGTTGGGAAGCGTTGCCGATGCCAGGAGGATTGCACCGTCATTTCAAAATTCACTGGCGGGGAATTTTCATGTTTTCCGTCAAGATTTGCCGAAAAACGGACCGACAAATGGGGTGAAGTTTCAATCATCCGGGAGGCGTGATACACGAGGTCTGGTTTTGCGGACGTTTGTGGGGCCTGGAGGCGGGAACGATCTTCCCCGTGGCGCGCGCCGGGTTTCCGGTTTTCGACATGGTCGAGGAGAACCCGGAATCCTTCGCGCTGTTCGTGGGAAAGACGAAAAGTCATCTCACCCAGACGTCCCTCGAACTCGTCCGCATTCGCAATACGCTCGACCCATTCCGGGGATATCTTCCAACAATAATGATCATGGAGTGTTCCTCGCGCACCTCCCATTTTCGTTGGTTCATAGGACACGCCGTCGACCAGAAATTCCGCGTTTTTCAATGTTTCCAGGTCCAGTGGCACCCGGCTACTCATGGCCCTGGCCACGACCCAATATTGGATTGATGAAAGGAGTGAATTTTCTTCCGGCAAATCCACGTAAACATAAAACTCAATGAAATTACCAATATCAACCGACCTGGAAACCGAAAGTCTTTCACGCATTGAACGCGTGCGACTTTGAATCACGAACACGAAAGCGTTGTCGATTGTCGATGCCTCGCGCAAATCTTTCGCGCTTCGGTCCACGACAAACCGCTGATCCACCGGACCCAGACTCGACAAGGGAATCGCGAAGTGTTCTCCGTCAAATCGACGAATATTGACCTTTGCCCCGTCATCACTTCGACCGAGGTACGTACCTTTGATTAGATTTCCGGCTGGATCCGACCAAAGCCGGGACTCAGAGGCGGAGAGCGTCAATCCCGCAATGAACGCCGAGAAGAACAGTAGGGTTTTTATCCACCTCACGCATCTCAGGTTCGAAATAAATCGGAATTGAGGTGATGATTTGGCTGACGGATGATGATCGAACAACATTGAATAGAGCCTCTTTGATTGGGGTTCATCATATTCAGCCGGATGTGGCAAGCATGCAGGAGCTTTTTTTCCATACCGTAGAGCGCCAGAATTCCATAGATCCAAAACCTTCGCATAGGGTTGGTCTGGAAATAGGGCAGAAATGTTTTTTTGTTTTTGGGCTGTGGCGGTTATGGTGCGCTTCGATTTCCAGGGTTGGGTTGCCAACCCGCGCGTGCCAACCACCCACACCTTCGACTGGCTGCACCCCAACCCCTCCGGACAGAAAAAAATGGCCCGCGCGTGGCTGAAAACCTTGGACCAAGCGATGGAAATCCAAAAAGAAACCTTCGAACCGGAAAGCGAACCCCGCAAGCGAGTTCAAGAGTATCTGGACAAAAGAGGGGCGGCTGAATAAGTCGCATTGCAACAGGTAAAATAAACTCCGCCGCGCTCCTTACTCCGCCCCCAACAGTTCACGCGCAAGCCGGACCTCAATATTTTGGTCGGAAGAATCGGAGGGGTCCACATCCACAACTCCGGTTTCATAGCCCTTTTTCACGATATACAAACGAACGGGCTTACGGGAGTGTATCCAGTAACGCATCTCGCCGGGAGGTGCGTTTTCCCCTCGAAAATCATGCAACCGTTGGAACATCTGCGGAGTGGGTTGACGGCTCCGAAACAAAATGGGAAGTTCGGAGATCCGTGGATCTTCGGTTTGAACGGTTGCGTCGATCTTTTCACCCGTCCCCGCGTCCACAACCTGAATAACAAGATGTTGCGGGGAAAAATCAGACAGGCTCCCCTGATCGTTCGCCCTGGCCATTTCCCACACGGCATGAAGAAACAATGCGCCGCCCGCGAGCCAAAGCAGATACACCAAGCGGATAAGCCATCTGGTTGAAGATGGGATCACATCAGATGCGCGGACGGTATTTTCATCCTCCACAGGTGGACAAAAAAAATCGCCTAGCGAAAGCGAACACGAAAACGAAAAATTGCCGTGAGGCAAGCCTTCCCATGTTAAACTCCCCGGCATAAAAAAACCCACCGTGGTCAAAAGGAAAAACAAGCTGTTGAATGCAATCGACACCGTGGAGATCCAATGGAGGTCGAACAGGATAAACGAGACGGGATCGGGATGGGTGCGAAACAGTTGCATGAATTGGTGGGCAAAAAAACCAAAGCCAATCAACGAACACGACATAAAAATACTGCTTGCGGAACGGTTTCCATACAAGATGGAATGAGCGGATCGCAAACCAAGCCACAAGACCACCAGCAAAATAAAGCTCAAGAGGTTGAAAACCCCTGACAACAGTGCCAGAGCGATCACCACGAACAATGTGGCCAAATAACATATCCACAACGCGGTGCTCAAGGCCATGGGCATGGGAACAGGGCCGAACGTGTCGCCCGCTTCACTTGTCTTCGATGCATCCGTCTCGAGATTCATGCGGAAATGTATGCATGGTAAAACACATCCGTGCAAATCAAAATGACACAAAAAACCTGAACTGCGATAAACCACATGGGGGCGGCGCATCCTGCGCCGGAATCTTCAGCACAAATAAACTCATCCATTCCATCTGAATCCAACTTGGAAGACTTGATGGATAGAATGGAAATTACCTGTTGCTATATTCCTTGCGCGGTGAACGTTTATAAGAGCGGACCGAGTTTACGAGGTTCGCTCGAGATTTTTGTTCAGACTCTTTTCATCGTCTTTCGTGGGGCTTTTGACTGAACTCTTTCACCTCGACCCCACAATTTGTGATGTAGACGCTAGCCGCGCGATCAATTACATTGAATAGCCCATTGCCTCCCGTTTTTTCGATAACAATATCTGCATTTTTCCAATGACGTGGGGCTTCGATTCTCTCTGGATCTATGCAGATGACTTCAAGGCATCCGCTTCGATCATTATCATAGAGTGCGATGCGTAGTATTGGGTGCGATGAGGTTAGTTCCCAGAGACGACCAGATGCACCTTTCCAACGCGCTAAGAGCGTTGGGAAATGCCTCATGATGTCGTCTCGATTATCCATAGTTATCCTTAGGGCTAAACGTTGAACATGAGAGGCGAGCGAAGCTTGTCCTCTCCATGTTGTGGTTCGCATTTATTCGTCAGGCAACTTCCAATCTTAAGTTTTTACCCACGGCTGCTGCAAAACTTTCCAGAGTGGAAAGCCGAATATCTTCCGCGTGGTTTTCAATTCTGGAAATCGCCGATTTTTTGGTGTGTAATTTTTCAGCGACTTGTTCCTGGGTAAGACCGGCATCCAAACGGGCCTGCTTGAGCATGGCACCAATTTTGAATTGCTCGTATCCTTGATCAAAACACTTGGCAAATCCAGGGTTTTTCTGTATCCGTTTTTCAATATATTTATCGAGATCGTCCATGTTCAGCTCCTGCTTATATAATCTTTTTTTCGTCGTTCAGCCAATTTTATTTCTTGAGAGGGCGTTTTCTGTTTTTTCTTCTGAAAAGAATTTGTCAGAATCACCCAGTCACGACCTTTGAGAAAGCCGAGGAGACGGAATGTATCTCTGCCTACATCCACTCTTACTTCCCAAATATCGTTTGTATTTACAAGTTTCTTGAAATAGTTCGTGGGAACGGGATCGGTTTCCCTCACCAATTTCAAGACCCAGGCGATTTTGGTTACCTGCTTGTCGGAAAGTGTATCCAAATGCTCTTGCACCGGGCACTTTCCAGATCCTGTCTTGTAAAATACAATTCTCTTCACACTGATAATGTTAACGTATACGTGAACTTTGTCAACCATTTTTTCAAGATTGCTGTCGCAAGAGGGTGTTGGCTACCGAAACCCCACCGGGCATGCGCGTCAAGCTAAGGGTTATATAATATTGAAGATTAATTAATTACATAAAATGACCTGAATGATCGCAAGAGAATGTCGGGCCGTAGGTCCGAGCCAATAGTAGCCCAGTCCATGCAAGGGTCATGCGAAAGCGTGACCCTTGCATGGGCTGGGTTATGGGTCAAATCAACACAGATGCGGGCCATAGGTCCGCACCAATCACCGGAGCCCATGCCGCGGGTGATCGGCGCGGACCTACGCCCGCGAATGGGTCGAAAACCTGGATTCCCGGCCCGCAAACGGACCGTTGGCCCGGTTGCGGGCCGGGCTGGTATTGGCTCGGACCTTTGGCCCGAACGCTTTGATACGCAACTTCGTCCTGATCCAACATGCTCATACTTTGACACCTCAAAAGTCCTTAGCTTGACGCACATGCCGTCCGGGGTTCCGTTTAGTCGCCGCTTGCTGCTCTGGACCATTCGAAATCAGGTTTCCCCCCATTCATCGTCAAATCGGTGAGGGTGATGGTCTCCCCATTGTATACATATCTCTCGACCACCTTCCATCCCCCGTTGCCTTGCACGGAGTAAGTGACCAGAATGTCAGCAGTCTTTTCGTCGGTCATCGAAACAAAGTGCCCGGTATAGACAGGCTGAACTCCTTTTTCCTCAGGCTTCGGCGCAATCATCGTGTCCCCCTCTTCCGTAGAAAAACCAATGGCCGTCCCCTTTGAACCTGACTGCAATTCATATAGCCAAAGGTTGATCGTCGGTAAACCCGTAATCCGAATGGGTGTGTGGGCATCTTTGATGGTGAAGGTTCCCTCCCAGGAACTGACTGAGGACGTCATTGGTTCGGCCTGGGATACAGCTGCCATTATGAATAGTGCTAGAATTGTCATTGTCTTCATTGCTTATCCTTCTGGTGAACCTTAATTAAGCGTCACGTTGTTTTTTCTGCCATATGCCTTGGTTCAGGAACAACTGCACGGAAAAAAACCATATCCACCATAATACATACATATGTGCAGCATAATATTCCATGTATCAAACGGATCTTATGCAACAGGCTCCAAATCGGGGTAATTTGCTTGTGGGGAAATTTCATCCAACTCCGGATGCCGTAGGTCTCATGTGGGGTTTTGAGCCTGCGGATGCTTCGCCGGCCTGCGGATCGGTTTTGGGGAGGGAACCGCGCAAACGGTGTGCCGCCGTCATGGCCGCCGTAAGTCAAAGGCCTGATGTGTGACCCCACGACTCCCCCCAAAAAATCCGTGGAAATCCGTGACCCTCCGTGGTTCCCCTTTCCAAAAGCCCTCCCCAAGCCAAGCATCAGCTACTTCTTTCCCACCG
>PXAS01000150.1 GCA_003565815.1 PVC group bacterium | reverse complement strand
CGATGGGAAGATTGGCGATATTCAATCGTTGTTTTGCACCCTATGCAAGACTTTTTCAAAGACAATCGCAAAGATCCACCGATGTCCGGCCAGTACCCTGTCAACCAGAAATCTTCGCATAGGATTGGTCTATTTTGGATACTGGGGGATGGGAGGAGGGGCTTGTGCAACCTGGAAGACAGGGTACTAGATTCGAAACCCACCCGAAAGGAAGGTGATGAAAAAAAACAGATGCGCCAACAGAAAGGTCATGGGCAAGCGGGGATTCGTGTTCATGCCGGTTTTTCGTTCCTTTCGGGCCAAAACCAACCCCAGGGCGGAAAAGAACCCGCCCGGAAAGAGGACCGCGAGAAAGGTGAGAACGTTTTGCGGCCAATAATGCGGGGTGCGGTACGCGGAAGGCCCCACCAGCGGCAAGGTCACACAAAGCGCCATCAAAAAAATACAGGCACAAAGGGTTGTGACTTTGGCGGGCGTCCATTGAACCGCATACTCATCTTCGCGGGCATCGTCATTCATGTCGTCTTTCATGCGAAAGGACCGGGAGACTGTCAAGACAAGTTGTTACTGCGGACGTCCCGCGGGTGCATCTCGGCATTGGTGAAAGGGCGGACTCACCGTTGTCGAAGCTGTCCTCAGCTTTGATATATCCGCTTGATATGAGGTTCTGCAACTGGGACAGTTGCAGCTACGGTTTAGATGTCACCAATTCCGAGATGCGCCCCGTCCCGCGGTGGCCAATCCGGTTTTCGCGCGCAGATCGTCCAGCTCGGACGGGGTTAACTCGCGCGAAGCGCCCACGGGCAGGGATTGGATGTCCAATCCGGCCAAGCGGATGCGTTTGATGCGGGCCACGGAAATTTCCAAGGCTTCGCACATGCGGCGGATATGACGGTTCCTGCCCTCTCCCAACACCATGCTGTAGCAATGGTATCGTCCTTTGCTGGGCACCGGGGTCAACCGCAGCGCACCCAAGCGTTCGCCCCGGTCCTTGACCCCTCGCAGGATCTCCTTTTTCTGGGCGTCATTGATCGGCAGGCGCACCCAGACCAGGTATTCTTTTTCGACGTGATAGCGCGGGTGGGTCAGCCGGTTGGCCAATTCCCCGTCGTTGGTCACCAAAATCAACCCTTCGCTGTTGCGGTCCAAACGCCCCACCGGATACAGGCGCTCGCGGCGCCATTCCGGGGGCAACAAATCCAGAACGGTGCGACGGCCTTCCGGATCGCTCACCGTACACACGATGTTGCGGGGTTTGTGTACCAAAAGCACACGCGTGGTTTCCGCGCGCACCGGACGACCCGAAACCGTGACTTTCTGGGCAAAAGGAAACACCCGCACCCCCATGGAGGTGACGGGTGTTCCGTCGATGGCCACTTCGCCGCTTTCGATCAAGCGGTCGCAGGCGCGCCGAGACCCCACCCCGCACTGGGCGAGATAGCGGTTCAGGCGGATGGCTTCGTTAGATGTTGGGCTTGGTTTTCCGTAATCCGAACGCACGATCGCCTTCCTTCCATTCTCCGCGGGATTTGAGAATATCCACACGTTCGAAACGCTTGAGTACGTTTCGCCGTTTGGCGATCTTGCTGGATCCTTTTAAGCTGCGATGCATTGACATGGGGAATCTCCACTAAATGGGTTTTGAAATTTTAGAATGTGAAATTGAACGGATTTGAGGCCGAATCGCCTCGTGGTCATATCGTCATGAATCCAAAGATCAACCGAGTTTGGCTTTGGCCTGCTCGACAATGCCCGCGAAGCCCTCGGGATCATGAATGGCAATCTCGGAGAGCATTTTGCGATTCAATTCGATGCCGGCTTTGTTGATGCCGTTCATAAAGGTGCTGTAATTGAGGCCGTAAGGCTTCACGGCGGCGGAAATACGGGTGATCCAAAGGGCGCGGTAATCGCGTTTTTTGGTTTTGCGATGAACAAAAGCCATGCATTGGGCACGGTCCACCGATTCGGTGGCGGTGCGGAACAATTTGCTGCGGCTACCGCGGAAACCTTTGGCAAGTTTCAGGCGGTTTTTACGGCGTTTGCGGGAAGCGGGGGCGTTGGTTGCGCGGGGCATGGGATGACTCCTGGGAAATCAATTGGGAAAAAATCGTGGAATGAATTAAATGGAGGTGTAGCGGGCGGCGTCTCCGGGGGACATCACATTGTCCTTGCCCAAACGGCGCTTGCGCTTGCGGGATTTGCTGGTCAACAGGTGACGAGTACCGGGCGAACGGAAGATCAACTTGCCGGTGCCGGTTTTTTTAAAGCGTTTGGATGCGGATTTTCGGGTTTTTCCGGATTTTGCCATGATAAAATTGGGGGTTTGTGTTCAAAAAATCTTCCGTCCGATCATGTGACGGGCGGGAACAGATACGCGTTTCCGGGGCAACTGTCCAGCGTTTTTCTTGAAAATCTGCAAAGAAGACGAAGAAAAATGCAAACCGCTCCCCCCTTCTCAAAACCGTGAGGGATTGGATCGGCGATCAACGGCGTGAATTCCGGAGAATCGGAAAATCAGAAACTGCCCTGTTGCTCGTACCAAGCGTGAAGCTCCAAATGATTGGACAGGTGCTGATTTGCATTGCTGGTATCGACATAGATATTTCCATGTGGACGGATTTCGACTTGATTTGCCCATACATTTCCTTTGAAATCCCCCCCCCCAACCAACGGTTGAAGTCGAAATTCCGCAAGCGGGGCATAGATAAATGCCCCCAAGCCTCCATGAGGAAGCACCCTAATCATTTCCGACGATTTGGAAAAAATTTGAAAATCCTGCGGCGAACCTCCATTTGAGCGTAATTCCGTATGATTGCTCATGTGGAACCCTCCGTCTAAAAATATGCGTACGGGACCCTCTGATGAATCGATCGTCAGGCTTCCATGTGTACCCACGACGACACTCGTCAGATAATAGTCACCCGAAGTGAGCGTCACCTCTTGACGATTGGCAATATTCAAAATGTCTCCGTAGATTTCGGCCGACGCGTTGTCATTGTTGAAGATCACCGAGTCAAACTCTTGAGACAATGGGCCATCGTCGAGTAAACCCAAAGGATCTTTGTCAACATACCCGACATGAACCATTGTATAATCGCTTGATTCGCAATTCGTACAATCCGGATCCAACCCCTCTCCGGTTTCGCCAAGCAGGACGGAACCGTTGAAGGTGAAATTATTCGATGCCAATTTAATGACATAATTGCTACCAATCGAGGCCCCGCCATTGTTGTCATTCGGGGTGGGATTGATCACATAACGGCTGTCATAACCATAAATGCTCACATGATTGCCCGCGTCGAGGCTCATGTACCCAAATAATCCCAACGTCATCCTGGGCTGGCGTCGATAATGCACGACCACACTGGCTTTGGCGTGGTTGCTCCGCCCAATGCTCTCGAAACTAAAAATACGCTCGGGCACAATCTCACGAAATTCTGTGATTTCATCAAAGTCTACGCCATTGGGCGGAGAAACCTTCAAACTCGCAAGAATATTTGACAGGCTCTCGCCCATTTGCAAGCGCTCCTCCACCATGGCTTTGGTCAAGGTGACCCCCGCCTCCGCATGATACATGGCCCGGGCCGCATCATAGTGGTTCCTCGCCGTTCGGGATTCCAGACGGGCACTGTTCAGGGAGATCATGGCCGCCAAGGACAACAAGGCAAGCGTTCCCATCACGTAAAACAACAGAAATCCACTTTTGGAAGTGGGATTCATTTTCTTGATCTGATTTGTGTTCATTGTTTTCTCCTGTTTGAATAAAATATTTTTTCTATTGCGGGCGATTTTCGCCTTCCCCATCTCCTCCAATTAACAAGTTGCTGGGCCACCCCTGTATCAACAACCCCGGGCTAAGATTTCGGATTCGATTTGAAGATCGCATTTCATGACGAATGACCGAATCGGCATCCGCGCTTCCCCCCAAGGAAAACCTTCGGGTTCGTCCGAACAATTCGATCCCTATGAGATTTCCCGTCCGATTGAGTTTGAAGCGCTCGATCCCATCGGCAATCACACGGTCTTCATTCGACTCATAGGAAAACCGTGAATCATCGCGCAACAAAGACGGCACGCCATTCACGTCATCCACCCAATAACGCACGACATTGAGCTGATGGAGTTCGGTGCCTTCGGGATAGATCAAGTGTACCCCCACAGTACCCGTAGTCGGCTCCCGGCTGACCCAGATCTTCTGATTCGTGTCTACCTGCACGACATGCACGGCCTCCAAACCGGAGATCAGCAACACGTCTCCAGCAATTGGTTCGTATGGGAGCAAACTGTCCATATTAAGGTCCAAAGTCAGTTCGCGGCTCCCCTCGGAAGCAAGCTCCCGCAATGTCGCCACCGGTTCACCGGAAACGCCGATGACGTAGAGTTCATCCGAATCCGCCCCGCCATCCACAATCCAAGGCACCCCATCCATGTCGGTGGGAATCCCATAATCGGCCCCAAACCAATTTTGAATGTTCTCGCCGCCCATCACCATGCCACTGCCGGCATATCGCAAATCCCGTTGCAAAAAAGTCATGGCCGTGCGCAGGTTTTGCTGTAATTCCTGCTCGATGTTTTTTTCATGGTGGATTCGCCGATGTTGAAGGAACCCACCCACGAAAGCCGCCAAAACTATCGTCATCAACCCGGAAGACACCAACAGTTCCACCAAGGTGAAACCGGATGTGCGCCGATGGGGCGTCGATTCGATTTTTCGAGCGGTCAGGCGAGAAATAAAGCGAACCAATAGGGTATTGAAGTCATTCATGGGGATCACCGAGTGTACACGTTATTAAAATCCAAAGAGAGTTCACGGCCCAAAATCTGCCAGTTGACTTCAAGTTGGACCAATTTTGCGTCATGGCCCGCCACATTGCTGACCACCCATCTCAGGGTATAACCGTCCACGACTTCGTTTCCCGAAACGATGTCAGCGTAGTCCATGTCTGAAAATTGCTCCAATTTTTGTTGCCCAACGGCCACGACATCTCCCACATCCCGTGCATAGCGCGTGCGGGTGAGGGTTGTAAAAGCCAAGCGGGACAGCGGCAACATCATCAGGACAATCACAAGACTGGTGATCACGACTTCCGGCAGGGTGAATCCCTTCCGGGAAATTTTGTTTTTCCGCGTCTGTTTTCGAAACGTTTGACTGTGCGTAAATGTTTTCATGCTTTCCGACTACCTTTTGGTAATGGCTCCCGAACCACGTAAAACCAGTTCAATGCGATTTGCGCCACCCGCGGAAGTCATCACCGTGGTGACGGTTCGCATTTCCCGTTGGCCGGGTGTCGTGATGAATTGACCGTATGCATTGAAGGCACCCTCGGTCCAATCGGATTCCAAAGAGACCAAATCGGGATCTCCAAGCACATGGACGGGGACGGATCGTATCAAACCGTTGTCATCGACATCGGAATTGCGCCAAGTCCGAAATCCAAGTGAGGTCGGCTCCAGGGAAACGTAAACAATTTCATTTTCGGCAATCGCCTCGGAACGGGCCATTTGCAGTTTAAAGGCCAGGCGGGAAGACACCTGATCCACCCGCATCCTCGGGAATCGGGCCCGCGCCGAAGTCACCGTAAAACTCCCCACCAACACCGTCAACATGGCCACCATCATAATCTCGATCAACGTAAATCCCGAACGAGCGGTGGTCCGTTCGTTCTTTTCAACTTTGCAAATGTTATAAATTTTTTTCATGATGACACGCGTTCCTATCGCAATGCGATACGCTTCTCTGCACTTTCCATCTACATTATCACACATTCGGTATGTTTGTGACAGAAAAAACGGTCGCAGAATGGTTATTTTTTTATCAGGACATGAAGCAGGTCTCATGCCGAGATTCGTTCGGCTTGGTCTTGTATCCTTCCGAAATCATGTTAGCGTCATCAAAATGAAAGCTTTGTTTCGTATAATGGCCTTGCCGATGCTGTTCGCGGTAATCGGTTCGGGCTGTGCCACGCACCGTCACGTGCCCCGCCCTCGCAGGCCGGCGGACACGGTGATGCGCATGGAGGTGACGGGGTACTGCGATTGTCAGATTTGCTGCAACTGGAAACGGAGCTGGTGGCGCCTGGGCCGGCCGGTCATCGCCTCGGGCCCGGACCGGGGCAAGCCGAAAGTCGTGGGCCTCACCGCCTCGGGGACCATGGCCCGGCCCGGCACCGTGGCCGCCGACACCTCGGTATTGCCTTTCGGCACCGTGGTGCATGTGCCCGGATACGGCTGGGGGATCGTGGAGGATCGGGGCGGCGCCATCAAGGGACACAAGTTGGATTTATTCTACAAATCCCATCGCCAGGCCCTGCAATGGGGCCGACAACACGTGAATGTCATGGTCTGGCGGCCTTAAGACGATCTCACGGAGTCAGCCCCCATTAAAAAGAGCCGTGTTGTTCATACCAGGCATGCGTTTCCAGGTTGTTCATCAGCATCTGTTCAGTCAAACTGGTGTCCAGCCAGATGGACCCGTGTGTCCCGGGTTGCACATTGGCGGATTTCCCCCAAAAAGCGCCCAAAACTTTGTTGCCCGGTTTCAATTCGATCTTTGAATTCGGCGCATAGATATAGGCGATCAGATTCCCGTTGGGTTGCAGGTTCACGTCTTCAGCGGATCTGGAGATAATTTGAAATCCCCAGGGGGTCTCGGACTTCACAGTCACATGCGTATTGGGTTGAATGTTAAAGCCTCCATCCATGAAAATGCGCACGGGGCCTTCCGAATCGTCGATGTTCAGCTTGGAATGCGGTTGCATATTGAAGTTCGTAAAATAATAATCGCCGCTGGTGAGCGTGATTTCGTCGCCGTCGGTCAGGTGAATGGACGTAATGGGGCCCAAGCTATCCCCCTCCGCATCCAACGCACCTTCATTGTTGTTCCCGGCGATTGTCGCTTCGAAGGTTTCCTGCATTTGACCGCCGTCCAACAACCCCAAAGGGTCCGGGTTTTGATGACCGATCTCCACCTGTACGAATTGTTCACAATTGCCGCAGGCAGCCAACATCCCGTCCAGGGATTCTCCAAGGAGGATCGTGCCGTCAAAAATCAAATGATTCCCCAAATCCACGGGACCATTACTGCCGATGGACGCGCCCCCATTGCTTACGGTGGGGTCGGTTGTCTCACGGCTGTCGTAGCCATAGATCTTGACATTGGGTTTCGTCTCCAAACGATTCGCGCCATACAAAGCGGCCGGGATCAGCGGACGACGGCGAAAATGCACCACCACACTGCTCTTGGCCTGGTTGCCCCGACCGATGCTTTCGAAGCTGAAGATCCGGTCCGGGACGATTTCCGTGAACGTATCGATCTCATCAAACTCAATGCCATCCGGGGGCTTCACATTTAAGGACGCAAGAATATCGCCGAGTCGTTCGCCGTCCGCCAAACGGTTCTCTACCGTGCGTTGCACTATTTTTACACCGGCCTCGGCATGATACAGGGCGCGGGCACTGTCATAATG
>PXAS01000251.1 GCA_003565815.1 PVC group bacterium | reverse complement strand
GGCGCCCGGGCCCACGCGCCGGACGATTACCCGGAAAACGTGCCCCTGGATTCCGCGGACGTGTTGCTGGTCATGGGGGCCCGCGATCCCGAACTCCCCCGCTTTGCCCGCCGCATTGCCGAAAAAACCCTTGAACTTTGACTTGATTTTTCAGGTGAATTCTTTTCATTGGGATTATCCAGAAACCGTGAGCTCTTTGCGTTGAATCCGCACAATCTCATGGGCTGCAAGGAATTGTCGGGAAAACTCGAGAGACCGCATGGGGTTGCCTCGGTTCCCGACAATCCCTTTCGCCCCATGATCTTGCACGCCTTCTTTGCAAAGATCCCCCGGATTCAGGGTTATTTTCACCCATAACAGGAGTACTCCATGTTCGCGTCATTTTCAAGAAGTTGGAAGTTTGCCAAAATGAGCTATGCCATGATTTGGCTCAACAAGCGTTTGTTGATTTTCCCCTTGGTCTCCACCTTTGCGGCGATCCTCGTCACCATCAGCTTTTTCGTGCCACTCTGGAGCGCCGGCCTGCTGGAACGTTGGGCCGCCGCCATGGGCGAGAATGCCGAGAACCCCGATGATGTGCTCATGTACGGCCTCGCGTTCTTGTTTTACTTTTGCAATTACTTTGTCATCGTCTTTTTCAATACGGGCTTGTTGGCCTGTGTCCTGAAAATCGTTCGCGGGGAGGAAGCGCCCGTTTCCCACGGCTTCGCCTTCGCCGGCAAACGCCTGCCCCAGATTTTCGGTTGGGCCCTGGTTTCCGCCGTGGTCGGGGTCATCCTCAAGGCGGTCGAACAGAACAAAAAAGCCGGACGCTTTCTCTCCGCGATTCTGGGTTCGGCCTGGACCGCGCTGACCTATTTCGTGATTCCAGTCATCACCGTGGAAGGCTTGGGACCCATCCAGGCCTTCAAACGTTCCTCCGGCATTCTCCGCGAAACCTGGGGCACCGCCCTCACCGGCAACTTTTCCCTCGGAATCATTTCTTTTCTCACCATGTTGCCCGTGTTGGCGATCGGCGGATTGTTGATCTTCCTGGGGCTGACCAGCGAAACCCTTGCCGTGACCATCTCCCTGATTGGCCTGGCCATTTTCCTGGTCTTGCTGGCCAGTGCCGCCAGCAGCGCCGCCGGCATGGTGTTCAAAAGCTACCTCTACAGCTACGCCACCGGAAACACCCTCCCCGCCAATATCGACCGGGCCGAATTTTCCAACGCCTTCCGCCCGGCCGCCGAGTAAGGGAGCAAAAAAACGGATGCGGCATGCGCATTTGGGGAGGCTTCACCCGACGATCTCAACCGCAAACCGAAACCAAACCATCAGAAGGAGAAATTCCCATGAATCAATTTCGCCAAAGCCACTTGTATCTTTTCGCCGCCCTTTTCCTCTTGTCCATCGCACCCGCGCATCTGCGGGCCGAGGATGCGGAGAATGAAATCCGCGAGAAGCTGCTGGAGGAAATGGTTGTCGATTTGAAGCCCATGCGGGGAGAAGCCCTGGACCAAGTGCTGCGGAAAACGGTCTGGGAGTTGGAGGTCACTTTGCTCCCCGACGAAGATCAGGGCGGCAGGGCCCGCGCCAATCAGACGGACCGCATTTTCCTCGCGGATGGATCCCTGAAACGAATCGTCAGTCCGTCCACAAACATGCCCTTGCCGTATTTCCTAGATTTGATTGATCCCGAATTCCAGTTGAACGAAGAGACCGCCCCTGTTTTCAAGCAAATGCTGGAAAGTTTGATGCGCCGCCGCTTTTTTGAAGAGATCGAACCGGATATTGTTCAGGTGGACGAGGAAACCTGGCACTTTTATACCGGCACCTTTTTCGACGACCTGAAAGCCTTTGTCGTGAGCGTGAATGAAGAAGGAAACGTCACCGCGGTACGTTACCATCTCCGCCTCGAAGACAATCGGTAACCAACAAGAACACGTCCCCCACACCTCAATTTAAAGACAACAAAGCGTGCATGCTGTACCCTTGTTCTTTATGGAAGTATTTTGGATCTTTACATGTTTCTCAAGATTTTTTCCGTGAAGGTCGGTGGGCCTCGAAGGTGGTGCGGCGGGCGCGGGCCACGCCCTTGGGTTCCGCCTGCGCCTCCAAGTACAGCGCTTCCTGACTGCGCAGCAGGGGTTCCGTCTGTTTGGGCGCGATGCGGTGGTAGTGGCCGTCTTTGCGCAATTCACGGGCCTTGACGTTGTCGTGGAACGCGGTGTGCAGGAGATGTTCCAGGGTTTCACGGTGTTCCGGCTCGTCCACCGGGGTCATGAGTTCGACACGTTTGCTGAGGTTGCGGGTCATCCAGTCGGCGCTGGAGATGAACACGCGGGGGTCCCCGCCATGCCGGAACCAGAAAATGCGGGAATGTTCCAAAAATCGGTCGATGATGCTGATCACGCGGATGTTTTCGCTCATGCCTTTGACTCCGGGCAACAGGCAACAGATCCCCCGGATGTTGAGGTCGATCCGCACCCCGGCGCTGGAGGCCTTGTAGAGGATGCGGATCATGGCGGGATCGGTCAGGGAATTGAATTTGGCCATGATATGGCCTTTTTCGCCCTGTTTGGCCCGTTCGACCTCGCCTTCGATCAGTTGGAGCAGGGTTTCCCGAATGGTGAGGGGCGCGGCGGCAATGCGGCGGAAGGTCTGGGGTTGGCTGAAACCGGTGATGGTATTGAAAAAGAGACTGGCGTCGGCCCCCAAATCGGGATCGGAGGTCAAGTAACTGACGTCCGTGTAGAGTTTGGCCGTGCCTTCGTTGTAATTGCCGGTGCCGAAGTGCATGTACCGCCGAATGCCCGCGGGTTCGCGGCGGACGATGATGAGCAATTTCGCGTGGGTTTTGTATCCCTTGACCCCGTAAATCACCTGCACGCCCGCTTGCTCCATGGCCCGGGCCCATTCGATGTTGCGGGCTTCGTCGAAACGGGCCTTGAGTTCCACGATGGCGGTGACGGCCTTGCCCCGTTCGGCGGCGCGCATGAGCGCGGCCACGATGGGGCTGTTGCGGCTGGTGCGATACAAGATTTGCTTGATGGCGATCACCTGGGGATCGTCGGCGGCCTGATTCAGCAAGGTGATCACCGGATCGAACGATTGGTACGGGTGGTGCAAAAGCCGGGGTTTGGCCGCGATCTGCTCAAATAAAGGTTGGTTGAGATCCAGGTCGGGCGGCTGCGCGGGTTTCCATTCCGGGTCGCGCAAATGATCGTATCCGGGCAGCGAGGCCAGGGAAAAATAGTCGGAAAAATCCAAGGGGCCATCCACGCGGTAGACCTCGTTTTCCCCGGCGTCAAAAATCCGACAGAGCTGCCGCTCGGAAACGCGGGTGGCGCTTTCCGGCATTTCAATGCGCACGCAACCGCTGGTCTTGCGGGCGGTGAGAATTTCACTCATTTCGGAGAGCAAATCCAGGGCGCCGTCTTCGGAGACCGCCATGTCGGCATTGCGGGTGATGCGGAAGGGGACGACTTCGAGCACATCGTCCTTGGGAAAGAATTCCCGGATATGCATGGCAATGACATCTTCCACAAGCATGTAGCCGTAGCCGTTTTCCACGCGCAAAGAGATGAAACGATCCACGTCCCCGATCAGGGGCATGATCAACAGGCGGGGCCGGGGCTTGCCGTCGGACCCGGTTTCGTCGCGCAGGCGGATCAAGAGGTGGAGCTTGAGGTTGGCATGCAGGGGGCCGGGACCTTCCGCTTTCACGGCCGCGGGCGTGAGGACGGTGGCGAGTTCTTCGTGGAAATACCGGTGGAGCTGCCGGCGTTGCTCGGTGTTGGCGGTTTCCGGAGTGATGCGCACCAGCCCCTCGGCATTGAGGCGGGGCTGGATCTCATCCCGAAAGTTGCGGTACTGCTCCGCCACGAGCGCTTTGGCCTTCTCCGTGGCTTGCAGAAGCTGTTGCTCGGGGGTGAGCCGGTTCACATCGCGCTTTCCCGGGCGTTCCGCGCGGAGCAAATGCAGGGAGCCCATGCGCACCATGAAAAATTCATCGAGATTGTTGCTGGTGATGGCCACGAATTTGAGCCGTTCGAGCAACGGGGCGCCCGGATCCCGGGCCTCTTCAAGCACGCGGGCGTTGAAATCGAGCCAGCTCACCTCGCGGTTGATGAATTTTTCACGGGGCTTGTGCGTTTTCGGTTTGGCATTGGAAGTTGTCATGGAAATTAACCTTTCACGAGAATCACGTTCATGCCGAAGACCTCTTCAAACATTTGGCCTTTGATCCGCAAGGCGCTGTTTTCGAGGTGAAGATTGTCCACGTCGGGCACCTGAATGAAAAAGGTGTCTTCGCGGCGCTCACAGATAATCTTGGGAATACGGCGTCCCCGGGAGCGGGCCAGCGCGTCGGCCACCCGCAAAATGGCGGCGAGCTGTTGGACGGCGATGCGGTCCCGGCGGGGCAACGCCTGATAAAAGGGGTGCGTGGATTTGGGCGGGGATCGCCGGTGATAACGGGCCACGTTGGCGACGATGCGGCTGTCGCGTTTGCCGAGACCGAAAATGGAGGCGTTGGCCAGAATGTACATGGAGTGCTTGTGGTGGCTGGGCGCGGCAATGAAGGAACCGATTTCATGCAGGAGAGCCGCGATTTCGAGCAACACCCGATGGCGGGGGCCGAGATGGTGCTCCCGGGTCAAGGTGTCGAACAATTGCAGGGAAAGGCCGGAGACTTCGGTGGCGTGATGCTCGTCCAATTCGTATTTGCGGCCCAATTGCATGGCCGAATCCAAGACCTGGCGCACATAGGTGGGCGACCAGGCTTCCCGTTGCGACATCTCCTGCAAAAGCCCGTCCCGCATGGTGAATCCGCTCACATGCAGGACCTTGCACCCGGTTTTTTCCGCGATGCGCAAGGTGGCGAAGAGGGCCGGCCCCAGCGTTTCCGCTTCCGCGAAGGTCAGGTGATACGTTTCCACGCATTGCTCGACGGACAACGCCAGCACATCGTCGGTAATTCGCCGCCAATCCCGGATGGAAATTTTTTGCGGCGAGGCGCGATCCCATTCCGGATTTTTGTGCATGGCCGCAAAGCGGGCGTCCCCCCCCAGCACCACCATTTGCTGATCGGCCCGGTTAAAATCTTCCCGGAGTTGATGCAAGGTATTGGCCACTTCCTGCTCCAGCACGTCACGAATTTGCGTCTGCGGAGTGCGCTGCTGCTCCAGCAAATTGCGCAAGCGCATGGACCCGAGCCGAAAGACGTGCGAGGCATGGATGTTTTCCCCTTCCAGGGAAATCATTTCCGTGCGTCCGCCCCCGACCTCCATGAGCACCGTGTTTCCGGGCGCCTGGGCTTTGCTGCGCAGAAAGGGCAACACGCTCAGATAAGTCAGCCGGGTGGCTTCGGCATCGTCGATCACCTCGATTTCGATGCCCGTGGCCATGGCCACGCGGTCCACCAAAGCCTCCCGGTTGGCGGCTTCCTGCACGGCGGAACTGGCCACGGCGCGCACGTCGTCCGGGGCAACCCGATACTCGCGCATCACATGCTGGAAACTTTCCATGACGCGCACGCATTCCTCGATGGTTCCCCGGCGGATGCGTCCGCGCGTGAAAACATCCTGTCCCAAACGCACGGACTGGTTGAGTTTTTCCAGCAAATGGATGCGGCCCTGGGCGTCAATATCGGCCAGGGCAATGCGGATGGCGGCGGTTCCGATGTCGACCACGGCAACGGTGCGGGTGCGGGGTATGGGTTCGACGGGCGTGGAAGAGGTGAAATCGTTCATGTTTTCGGGGAATCCTTTTCCGGGTTTTGCACCTGGTCTTTTGCCAGGGCGGCGGCGCCGAGAGAAACCGCCAAATCGCCCAAAACCGCCGCCTTGAGTTTGTAACTGTCGGTAAACGCATCCATCACCCTCGGGCGCATGGCCTGGCGGATGCACGGCATCATGACCGTGGGCATGGCTTCAATCATCCCGCCCCCGAGGACAATCACCTCCGGCGCCAGGAGATTCACCAGATCGCCCAACATCCGGCCCAAATGGCCGCAGGCCTGTTCCACGATATCGCGAATGACCACATCGCCGTTTTCGATGGCGTCGGCCAAAGTTTTGGACCGGATTTTGGCGGGATCGCTCCCCGCGTTATCCTGGAGCCAAGGGGCCTGTCCCCGTAAAACCGCCATGGAGGCCGCCGTCGAGATGGCCAGCCTGCCCGCCACGGCCTCCAGGCATCCCCGCCGACCGCAGCCGCATTTCGGTCCCTCCACGATGGCGGTCATGTGGCCGATTTCCAGACAGGATTGATTGCGCCCGCGAAAAATTTTACCCTCGTACACCAAGCCCCCGCCAATCCCGGTGCCGGGGAACACGCCGAGCACCGAACGGGCGCCTTTCCCGGCGCCTTGGGTGGCTTCGCCGAAAACGCCCGCGTCCACGTCATTGGCCACGGCGGCGGGAACTTTGAAGGTTTTCTCCAGCAGCTTCTTGAGTTCCACGTCCTTCCAGCCCAGATTTGCGGCGCTCACCAGCGTGCCACTCTGCAAATCGAGCGGGCCGGGGCAGCCGATGCCGACGCCGCCGAGCTGATCGGGATCGAGTCCCGCCTCCGTCACCGCGTCAATCCCGGTGCGGATCAAACGGTCCAGACCCTTGGCCTGACCCTCCTCCGCCTTGGTTTTCCGCTTCTTGGACCCCACCAACTTCCATTGGGCGTCATACACACCGGCCAACATTTTCGTGCCGCCGACATCGATGCCCAGCCAATATTTTTCTGCCGATTGATTTTTCATAATGGTTTCCGGTTTCTACCCAGCCATTCGGGTGCAAGCAACTGGAAACAGATTAGCAGATGATGAGCCATCCTGCGAGAAAAGAAAAAACTTGCATAAAAGTGAAAGTTTTGTTCTTCTGGTTTCGACGTATCCCATGAATGCAACATAATCTTGTAACCCGGAGAAAAAATGAAATCTCGATATTTTCTGTACATGATCACCAGCCTGATTTTTGGCATGGGCACCCTCCATGCCGAGGGCTTGGAAAAACTTCTGCCCGAAACACTGGTGAACAGCGCCGGCGAGGAGATCAAACTCGACGCCTTGGAAGGCAAAATCGTGGCCCTGTATTTTTCTGCGGGCTGGTGTCCGCCCTGCAGAGCGTTCACCCCCAGTTTGGTAGAATTTCGGAACGAGAATTCCGACGAATTTGAAGTGGTGTTCGTCAGCTCGGACCGTACCGAGGAAGCCATGAAAAAATACATGACCGATTACAAGATGGACTTCCTCGCGGTGAAATTCGATGCCCCCCAACGTCCGGCCCTGGGTCGAAACTTCGAAGTCCGCGGCATTCCCACCTTGGTGGTTTTGGATGACAAAGGCAATCTGATCACCAAAAACGGCAGAGGGGATTTGAGCCGGGATGCGGCAAGCGCGTTGAAATCCTGGCAGAGCAAAGCCGACGGCTGATTGCCCTGCGGAAAATCATGAAACCTGATGCCGGGGATCCATTCCCCGGCATTTTTTTGCATGT
>PXAS01000489.1 GCA_003565815.1 PVC group bacterium | reverse complement strand
CCCATGACCCGCATTTTCATTCCCTTCTTTCACCAGATGCGGCTTACCAGCATCTATGCGTATCTGGAGCTGCGTTTCGACCGGCGCACGCGCCTACTGGCCGGGGCGCTGTTTTTGCTGTGGCGTCTGTTCTGGATGGCGGCGGCCCTGTATGCCACCGCCCGCATGCTCGGGGTGATCACGGGGGTGCCTTACCCCGCGCTCATTCTGCTGGCCGGGGGCGTGGCGGCCCTATACACCGCACTCGGAGGGATCCGAACCGTGATGTGGACGGACGTGATTCAGTTCGCCGTGCTCTTCGGGGGCATCCTCGCCGCACTCTGGATGGCCGTTTCCGGACGCCCGGATGGATGGGCGGGCTTCTGGCGGGCGGCGGCCGGGTCCGGCCAATTGCGCCCCTTCCATCCCTTCGACCCCGAATTCCTTTCCTGGGATCCCTCCGTGCGCATCACGCTTTGGAGCGGATTGATCGGCACTTTTGTCGCCTTCCTGACGCGTTACGGTGCGGACCAGATGGTGGTGCAGCGCTACTTTACGGCCCGATCCCCGCGGGCCGCCGTGCGCGGATTCCAGTGGAACATCCTCGCGGCGGTGACGGCGCTGTCGCTTCTGGCACTCCTCGGCATCGCGATTTCCGTTTTGCAGGGCGACGCGCAAACATCGGGCATGGCGAGGTTTGGGAACTTTGCAAAGGCGCTCCCGTACGGCCTCACCGGGGTGCTGGCCGCGGGACTGCTCGCGGCCACCATGTCGAGCGTGGATTCCGGGCTGAATGCCTGTCTGGCGGTATGGATGACGGATTTTGAGGGGGCGACCTCCGCCCTCATGTCCGAACGGGTCCGGAAATTCCGTTACCGCAGGCTCACAGGCTTGTTCTCGGTCCTCACCATTGTGCTTGCGTTCGTTGTCGGCCAGGCCGGCGATCTTTTCTCGGTGGTCAACCGCGTGATCAACGGCATCGGTTCGCCCCTGCTGGCACTGATGCTGCTCGGCATGTTCAGTCCGTCCTGCAATGCGCGCGGGGCTTGGATCGGTGGACTCATCGGCATCATCCTGTCGCTGGCCATCAGCTTCGGATGGACCGGGCTCGCGCTACATCATTATGCGGTGGTGAATCTTTTGCTCACCCTCGCAGCCTGCCTGGCCGTGTCGGCGGTGACCTCCCGGAGCGACCCGGTTACTCCCAAGCAACGCGCACTGCTGAGGTTTTAAACGTGGCGCTGCCATGAAAAGATCCCGGGGATTCAGGAACGAGCCACTTGCCCGGGATCGGTCTCCAAATCGAAGAGGAGGGTTCGATGCCAGTCGGGATGCTCATGGAGCTTGTGAAAAATCCGAGTTATACTCTTCATCGGGAATCTTAACAAGGGTAATGAGTGCAATGGGAAATTCGCCCCGCATCAAGCCCAACACAAGTGTGTGTCCCGGAAATGAAGGGTTGGTGAATTGGGCGATTTGAAGATTCAAATCCCCAAACATGCCTTCCTTGGTCATCAATTCCATCACTTCTTCCGCTTCGGGGGGCGTACGCCAAGACGGACCGATAAACGCCTGAAACTCTTTTTGGAGTTGAGACCAGTTCGTTTTATTATCCGTGTGGAAACTCCATGATAGCATCTCGGGGGATTCCATTTGAAGCTCATGAAACTTCCGCGGCAGGAAAGATCCAAAATCGGGAAGGGTCCCCAGATCGGCTTCCTCTGTCTGAGATGGAGACATGGAAATGTCAACGGGCGGGGAGCCTCCCCGGAAGGCTACGGCCAGACTCACGAGCATTACCACGAAATATGCTGTGATCAAGCGGTGCCGCAAGATCCAGTTCTTTGTGTCTTCCATAATGGGTTTCGATGTTTTTTCAGATGGTTGCATGAATGTACCTGTTTGCTGAATTCGTGAGATCTTTGCTTTGAATCCACAAAAGCTCATGTTCTGCAAGGTCTTCCCCTTACAATCGATAGCCGATGCCGGCGAGAAAGGTCAGGTCATTGTGTTTTTTGCCGGGCGCCGGGGTGTTGTCGTATCGGTTTTGGAGGACGATTCTGAGGCTGAGGTTTCCGTTGAGTTTGGCGCGGGCGCCAATTTCGACTTCGAGCAGATAGTTTTCGAAATCCTCCAGTTCGGGGAGGTATTCGAGGTTTTGCCAGACGGCGGCGTTTTCCCTGAGGTTCCACTCGAAATCTTGCGCCAGACGTCCGGTGATGTAATCCTCTTTGACGCCATCCTGATTTTCCATGAGGTAGGAGACCCCGATTTCGACGGAGAGCAACCGGATTTCGTTGCGGATCAGATAATGACCAATGCCGGGACCGCCGATGAGTCGATAGTCCACGTTGGCAATTTCATCTTTCAGGGCGCTGAAGACGAGCAGGGCATAGGTGTTTTCGCTGAAGAGGTAGTTGTACTGGGTCTCGCCCTCGACCACATCCCGGGTGGTTTCGGTCCGTTTTTCTCCGTCATTCGGGCGCTGGGTGCTGCGTCCGTAGCCGTATTTCACTTCGGCGGAAAATTCATGTGACGCCTGAACGCGTTTGGTTTGGGCGCCGAGGTTCAAGGTGCTGGTTTCGCTGTTGCCCCGGGTCAGGTTCAGTCCCAGGTTCAAATCCGTGACAAAGCCCTCCGTTTCCCGGGCACTCGCGGTGTGGCAGACGAGGAGCAGGGCGGCGAACAGGGCGAGACGGCGAGCAAGGGTTTTCATACGGTCCTTTCAGGTGAATTTCGGGAAAAACGGATGATTACATATCAAAATGCGTGCCTTTTTGTCCAGTGTGAAACGGAAGGAATTTCCTGAGGTTTTCTGAAATCGACCCCGCATTGTCCGCCCGAATATTTGCTGGAATTTTCTTCTGGATACGCTGGACAATTTGGCTGTGTGTGCAAAGAGGCATGCCTATGAAACAAGCTCAATCCCATGGAACCTTCGACGATTCCACCCATCAATACCGCATCACCCACCGGCCTCCGCCCCGGCATTGGCACAACGACCATCTGTTTCTCTCCGGGTGGCGGACGGGGTCCGCCGCCTGGCTGTGGATTGCCCTTTGGGAAGGCTTGCTGGGCTTTGAACCCCTCACCCTCCGGATTCCGTGACCGCGCCGCTCCTTCTGATTGCCGGGCGCGGCGTGTACCCCTTGGAGTTGGCCGAAAGCGCCCGCGCCCAAGGCGTAGAACGGTTGCTCGCGGTCGGCTTCCGGGGAGAGACCCAAAAAGAACTGGCCAAACGGGTCGATGAGATCCGCTGGGTCTATGTGGGGCATCTGCGGTCCCTGCTCGAAGCCGTGGAACATTTCGCGCAGTCGGAGGGGGTCCGCGAAGCGGTGATGGCAGGTCAAATCAAACCGTCCAACCTCTTTCTGACCCGCCTCGACAAACCCATGCGGGAGATGTTGGAGCGACTGCCCCGCCGGAATGCCGACACGATTTTCGGTGCGGTGGGGGAGGAATTCGCGAAACGGGGGGTGACCCTCTCCCATGCGGGGCGTTTCATGACCTCCCGGATTCCGGAGGCGGGGGTGCTTTCCGCCCGCGAACCTTCCGGGGAGGAATGGGCCGACATCCGTCAGGGGTTTGAATTGGCCAAAGTGAGCGCCCGGCACAAGGCGGGGCAGTCGGTGGTCATCAAGCGGGGCACCGTCATCGCCGTGGAGGCTTTCGAGGGAACCGACCACATGATTCTGCGGGCGGGCAAAGTGGGCGGTCCCGACGGCGTGGTGGTCAAAGTGGCCCAGGAAAACCACGACATGCGCTTTGATATTCCGGTGGTGGGCATGGGCACGCTGCGCAGCATGAAACGCGCCCGCTGCCGGTGCCTGGCCCTGGAGGCTGGCAAGGCGATTCTCCTCGAACGGGAACGGTTTTTGCAGGCCGCCGATGAGGCCGGGATCGCCGTGGCGGTGGTGGACCACCCATGAAAGACGCCCCCGACATTCTGATTGTGGCCGGGGAACTGTCCGGCGACCAGCACGCGGCCCGGATTCTGCGGTCCCTGAAAGAACGTTGTCCCGGGTTGACCGCCCGCGGATTTGGCGGGGACCATTTGGCCGCGGAGGGGATGGAACTTCGGCAACATACCCGGGATCTGGCGGTCATGGGGATCGCCGAAGTCCTCCGCCGGTATGGGTTTTTCCGGCGGATTTTCAACGAACTGCTCGGGGAAGTGCGCCGCAATCCGCCGGATTTGATTTTGTTCGTCGATTATCCCGGCTTCAATCTCCGCTTCGCCGAAGCCGTTCGGGACTTGGGCATTCCGGCCGTGCATTATATCTGCCCGCAGGTTTGGGCCTGGAAGCAGTCCCGCATCCCCAAAATGGCCCGGGCGCTGGATCGGTTGATTTGTATTTTTCCTTTTGAACCGCCGATATTCGAAGGCACGGGCCTGCCCGCCTTTTACTGCGGTCATCCCCTGGTGGAAGAGACCCTGACGGTGGAGGCGGATGCGGACTGGGGGGAGGGGCCCAAACTCGCCTTGTTGCCCGGGAGCCGCGCACAGGAGGTTTCCCGCCTGTTTCCGCCCATGGCGGAGGCGGCGGAACGCTTGCGACACACGACGCCGGATTTGCAGGTGCGGGTGGCCGCCGCCGACGAATCCCTGGCCACCTGGATGCGGGACTGGCTGGCCCGTCATCCCGACGTGACGCCCCCGGAACTGGTGGTGGGCAAAACCCGCGCCCTGGTCAAGGGCGCGGACGCGGCTCTGGTCACCTCCGGCACCGCCACCCTGGAAACCGCATTGCTGGGCACCCCCATGCTGGTGGTGTACAAAACCTCGGCGCTCACCTATGCGGTGGGCAAACGGGTGGTGAAAGTGAAGTACATCGGCATGGTCAATCTCGTCGCCGGACGGGAGGTTTGTCCCGAATTCATTCAAAAACGGGCCGAGCCGGAGCATTTGGCCAAAGCGATGGCGCCCTTGTTGCGCGATTCTTCCGAACGGTCGGAAATGTTGCGGGGGCTTTCGGACGTGCGCGGAAAACTCCTCTCCGACGAAGGGGGGCGGAAACCCGCGCAATGCATATGTGAGTTGCTATGAGACCGCTTCTTCGGGAGCGGAAACGCGGAGGGCAGGGGACACGGGGATGTTGAGGCTGGCGGCGGCGGCCCGGAAGGCGTTGAGTTCGGGGGCGCGGATTTCTCCATCCACGGCGACGGCCGCCAATCCCGCCAGAATCAACCGTTGCTGAAAAGCGGGGGCGAGTTTGGCGAGCGTTTCACAGGCCTCATTGAAGGCCTGCAATCCACAATCGGCGGACGGCAACAGTTCGAGTTTGATGCGGCCATGATACCCGATCATGCGATTGCGGGCGGCTTCAAAACTTTCTTCCGCCTGTCCTTGGTTGTCCGCGCCGATCCGAGAAAGCGTGGACAAGAGGACGTTGACCTCGCGGGCGGCGGAATGGATGTGGATGCGTCCGCCCCGTCGTGCCCGCGCTTCCCGTTCGCTTTCCAGGGCGGAAAACACAATGCGCCGCACCGCGAGTTCGAAGAGGTTCACCTGACCGTCGGCGGCGATCAATTCGCGTATGCGTTCCGCGAAGGCTTCCCGGCGGTGGGGTTCCAAGGCCCGGAGGGCGGGGATGCAGAGGTCCAGCAGCGGCAGGCGGTCGCCCTCGGAAATTTCCGGCAACGCTTGGAGGATTTTTTGCAGGGATTCGAGAACCACCGGCTCTTCCCGGTCCGTGAGTCCCTTGGCCTGAATCTCGAAAACGTCGTCCCGGTCCTGCAAGAGCAAGCGATAGACCAGCGCCTGGGCACCGGCGTCATCATGGGCGGCGTCGAGCACGGTTTCGGGGAGGCGGTTGAGCCAGGCCCGGGCCTCCAGCATGGCCGCCGAGGAAGGCATGCCCACCTGATCCATCAACCCCATGGCGGCGGCGCCGGTGGAAAAAGCTTTGCGGGCCTTTTGGGGAATGGGGGGCGGACCCTGTTGCGATTGCAGGGCCACGGGTCCGGCGTCCAGATAAGTCCCGTCCCAGGAAGGATCCACCTGGCGGATGCGCCGGGGCAGGGGCGGATGGGTGGCCATCAGCCCGGTGAGTCGCATCGCATTCAGATTCCCGAACATCATGTGGGCGCATTCCATGGATTCCGCATGGGCCATTTTGCCGCGGGCGCCGCCTTTGCCCAGCTTGCGCAACGCGTTGGCGATGCCGGCCGGATTGCGGGTGAATTGCACTGCGGCCGCGTCCGCAAGATATTCCCGTTGACGGCTGATGGCCGCCTGAAGGATTTTTCCGAAAAACAGGCCGATGGAACCGCACACCCAAACGGCGATGCCGAAAACGATAAAGACCAGCCCCAGCGCCCCGGAATTGTCGTCTTTGCTTCGCCGGGGCTGCGAGGCAATGGCGCCGCCCCAATGAATGAGCATGGTGCCCAGTTCGCTGATGGTGAACAAACCCGCGAGCCAAGAGATCAGCCGGGTGTTCAGGCGCATGTCCCCGTGAAGAATGTGACTGAATTCATGGGCGATGACCCCCTGGAGTTCGTCGCGGTTGAAGGTCGCCAGAGCGCCGAACGTCACCCCCACGGCGGCACGGTCCACGTCCATCCCCACCGCGCAGGCGTTGATGCCTCGTTCGTTGAGCACATAGGTTTCCGGGACGGGGATGCCGCTGGCAATGGACATTTCCTCGACCACGTTGCGCAACTGTCGGAGTTCGCCGTCGCTGGTGTCCGGCGGCACCCGCCAGCCGCCCATGGCCGTCATCACGTGTTCCGGTCCTTTCATCATTTGCACATGGCGGATGAGTCCGGCGATGAGAATGATGCCCAGCGCCACCCCGGAGGCGAGGGAGATGGACTGCCAGTGCCGTTGAATGCGGAACACGGTCTGTTCGTCCCCGTATTGGGAGAATCCGTACAAAGCGAATCCGGTCACGATACCGACGGAGACCACGGTCAGCAAAATCGCGACCATAAAACCGAACAGGGCCCAGCGCGTCCGAACCCGGGCCGCCTGTTGATGATCGAAAAAGGTTTTGGACATCAGGAACCCTTGCCCTATTTTTTCCGGAGATTCAACGGAATATTCCGCGAACCACCACAAATCCCCACGGATACGGATGCCGGGCGTAGATCGGCAGTCCCTTGCCGATAACCTGCCGATAAGGAACCACGGATCGACACGGATGGACACGGATTTTTATGGGGAGAAGAACCACTGATCACACTGATGGGCACTGATCTTGGGTTGAGGATGGTGTTTGTAGATCGGCAGTCCCTTGCCCATAAAGAACCACGGATCGACACGGATGGGCACGGATTTTTATGGGGGAAGTGAACCACGGATCGACACGGATGGGCACTGATCTTGGGTTGGGGGAAGGGTAAGGAAAAAACCATGGAACTTCACGGAAATTCATGATTGCTTGTTGTACTGTTTGCAATGTTTTGAAAGAAGCGTTCCGAGTTCCGGCTTCAGGGCCTGTTGATTTATTCAACCACTGAGCACACTGATATGCACTGATGTAGAGTGACAGGTAATAATTAACCATTAATATTTTATAGGGGTATTCACTTTACTGGACTAACCACAATATG
>PXAS01000117.1 GCA_003565815.1 PVC group bacterium | reverse complement strand
CCACCACCCTGGGTTTTTTGTCTTTTTCCGCATTGGCAATGACTTTCCAGGCGGCGGCGGCGGCAATCACCGGCACCAGAATGGCATGGGAATAGTCTTCCATATTGAGATAAAAGCGGAAGAGCGTGATGAGCATATAGGCATTGCACAACACCGTGCCGATCCCGATCCAGATCAGGTCCAGATAGTCCAATTGCGGCACGCGAACCAATTGGCGCATGACCGAATAGCCGTACTCATTGCGGGGAGACCTTGAGCGCCGACGTTTGGGAGCGGGATCCGCTGGAGGCGTGGTAACTGCATCCAACTTTTCGCCATCGTTGGGGATAGATGAACTTGTACTCATGAGGAGACCTCTGCTTGTAGGGTATTGAGGATGTTCCGAACTTCTCCGGCCTGTGCAAAATCGGGGTCGATAATCAAAACGGCTTCCAAGTGCTGCCGGGCCTCGGCCTTGCGCCCGACGGCTTGCAGGCTTTTGCCAAGATGAAAGCGGATGGTGGGATTGGCGGGGGCTTTTCCAAGCGCGGCTTCCAACAATGGCACGGCTTCATCATGCTTGCCCATGGCCGCCAACACGTAGGCATGGGTGTCCATGATGATGGGGTTCTCCCCGTATTGCTCCATCAGCCCTTCCGACAGGCTCAAGGCATACTCCAAATCCTCGCCGCTGCGGGCGAGAAGAAAAGCCAGGTTGTTGGCCAATTCAGGGCGCTCTTGATATTTTTCGTGCAAATAACGGGTATCCGCCAAACTTTCCCGCCAACGTTCGGACTGCATGCGAATTTCCACCATGCGCAAACGGATGGCATCCGCTTCGGGGTTTTTGTCCAGTTCGGACTGCAAAAGCTCCAGGGCCTGATTCACTTCCCCCAATTGCACCATGCTTTGTGTCAAAAGGTTGAGAATGGCGATGTCCCCCGGATGTTGCACCAAGGCACGGCTGAGCACCCGGCGGGCATCGGCGGGCTTTTGACTTTGCAAATAGACCTGGCCCAGGAATTGTTGGATGTTGCGGGCGCCCGGGGTACGGTCCAACGCACGTTGCGCGTGATCCGCGGCCTCTTCCAGCATCCGCACCTGCGCGTACATTTGCGCGAGCATCCAGTGCGAGGAACGTTCGATGGCGGGAACCCGGGAGGCCGTCAATTGCTGGGCCACCCGTTTGCCTTCACTCAGCCGACCGGATTGCATCAGCAATTCCGCGTAACGCAAGCGAATGCCCAAATCTCCCGCAAAGCGCGTGAGCAAGCGTTCGTAGGCCCGCAGACCGACCTGGAGGCCGAAGCGGGACATTAACAATTCCGCTTCCAGGCGGCGGGCCTGCAAATTGTCGGGTTGCAGTTCAAGCACTTGGGCCAAGGTTTGGTCCACCCGTTCGATGTCTTCTTCCATGGCATGAATGGGAATCATGGCCAAGAGGGCGTCGACCAAATTCGGATTGCCTTCCAAGGCCTGATTCAAGAGCAGCCGGGCCCGGTCCACATCCTGGAAAACGTTGAATTCCAAACGCCCCAAAAAGGCCAGGGTCGTGGGCCGCTGCCCATCCAATTCGTAGAGGCGATCGGCCAGTTCCCTGACGACCTCCCTTTGCCCCAAGGCCGCGCGCAAGCCCGCGTTCATGCGAAGCGCCTGCACATTGTCGGGTTCCAGTTCAAGGGCCCGGGCCGCCATTTCGAGGGCTTGGTTGCGCTCCTCGCGCCGCTCGTGCAACTCCGCCTGGATCAGCAATGCTTCCACGTGATCTTCTTCCAAGTCCAAAGTGCGTTGAATGTTGTTTTCCCCCTGCACCAATTGCCCGACCGCCAGAAGGGAACGGGCCAGGTAAAAATGCAGATCCGCCCGCATGGGATCGCTTTGAATGGCAATGCGGAAGTTGACCTGGGCATCGTTGAATCGCCCCTGTTCAAACTCACGAACCCCAATGTTATAGTAGCGCTCGGCACGTTCGGGATTGTGCCGGGCATCCCCGCGGGTCAAAAATTCCACGTCATCGTCCCCTCCGGCCGTGCGGGACGGATTGAAAAAGGTGATGAAATTCGCCCAAAACTGTTCCGGGTCGGAAGAAAGGGATCTCAAGCCCAGGAACGTACCGAACAACCAAAAACAAGTGAGGAAAAGCGCCATGGCCGGGGCACCGGCCGTGGCCCGGGTATAGCCCCCTTCCCTCCGGCAGAGCGCCACCCGCTTGCGGCCCGTCTGCTTCACCCGGATGCAGGGAGAAACCAGCCGCACCAACCACATGTTCTGATACTTCAACACCGCACGGACCGGATGGTTTTCCTCCCGATAATCCTCCCCCCGACAAAAATGACAGGGCTGGTCCTTTTCTTTCCGAAAGAGCGTCAGGATATACCGAAACCCTATGATCCAGGAATCATAGGTGAGATACATCAAATCCAACGGAAAGAGAAAGATTTTCTTGAGAATATTTAAAATTGTGTACATGTAAGGAAACTCCAAGATGTGGCGCGATCAAGCGGGCGCGAAAGATGTGGTAAAGTGGTCACTTCTATGATAAAACAGCTTCCTCGTAAAGAATCAAGATTGATTTCCGCATTCCGACGTTCAATCTTCTTGATTTCAAAGCGGATCCGCCTCATTCTTTTTCCAAATCGCCTCTTCTCGAAATGCATTTTCGATGGACACAACCTCCGAGCCGGTCCCATCTTATGAACCTGACTTTGTTCGAAAAAATAATGATCTTGATTGCCACATGGACCTTGGTCGAAGGAACCATGGTTTTGCTTACACCCGAATTTTGTCAAAAAGTCGCCTCGAAAATTTTCCCGAAATTCGGAAAGATGGTTTCGGACATGCCCACGTCCGATTTCAGGAAGCTCGGCGCGGTGGAACTGGCCTTTGGCTTCTTGCTGGGTACGTATCTCTATTTCAGTCTTGGGTAGAACCCGGTCGAAAGCATTTTTGGCTCTTACTTTGCAGGGATTCCCGCGCGGGGGCGCGGGTGTGACTGGAAAAAGCCTTCGGCTCTTTTCGCTTCAACCCGTTAGGGTTATGGGAGACCGGGCGCTTCAGCTTGCGTCGGATTTCGAGTTTTCGGGGGGTCAACGCATCTTCTGATGGTGCAATCCCCCCGAAAGCTCGCAAAGCGGAAGAAGAGGCGGCGTGAGATCAAGCGTTCGGTCTCCCCCGAAGGCTTTTTCCCATGTTCAGGCTTTCCCAACACACTTTCGTACCCCCCTTCACCCCTGCCGATGCGGCGATTCTCCTTCGCGGCTACGCCCTACGGCGGACACGGTCGGCACTCCTGTCCTCCTTCGCCCCATTTCAAAAAGCGATCACTCATGCCTATTCGCCACAAAACCCTTTTCGAACTGGCTCTGGCTAAGCCTCCAGCCAGGGAGACAGATGTTGCAGTAGTCTTCCGGGGGCGTCGTCGTTTTCGTAACGGCTCAGGCGCGCCGCCTGGGTTTGTAAAATCGCCCGCCGCACTTCCGGATCCCGACCGGCCCGGTGTATCCACTCCGCGACTTCATCGAAATTTTTCTCCTGGAACACCACCCCGGCGCCGTCCATGGTTTCGGGCACCGCCGCCGAGGCATAGGCGAGCACCGGCAATTCAGCCTGCATGGCCTCCAAGAGCGGAATGCCGAAGCCCTCGTGCTCACTCATGCAAACGAACACGTCCGACACCCGGTAATACGCCACCAAATGAGACTCGGGCACGGAACCGACAAAATCGACGTTCCGCAAGTTCAAGTCCCGGGCAATCGCCTTCAGCATCGCCAAATACTGCTCCGTGCCCGCGAAACTGCCCACGTGAATCAATCGGCTCTTCGGTTCCACGTATTTCTGCAGATAATAAAACGCGTGCAACAAATCCTCAATCCGCTTGTTGGGCGCGCAACGGCCCACAAAAAGCACATTCAACATCCCGTCGGAATATTTGGCCATCACCTCGGGTTCGGGCGCGTCGGCCAATCGCTTGAGCGTCAGCACCAGGGGATGCACTTCGACGCCTTCATACCCCGCCGCCTCCAACTCCAAGGCGTTGTATCGGCTGACGGCCAAATTCAGATCCGCCACCCCCGCAAGACTTTTCATCTGCTCCCGGCCCCACTCCAGTTGCCGGGCAATGTGGTCGTTCAAAGCCCGGAAATATTCAGGGGGGGTCACATTGTGGTAGCGAATCACTTTCTTCCCGGGCAGTTCGGGGAACAGATCATTCACCTCCGCCCCGATCGACAAGTGCAGGATCACCAAATCTTCCGCGGTGATTTCACTTCGCGCCGCGCGCAGATCCCGCGCGTCTTTCCGGAGTTCCGGCAGGATTCGCCCCGACTCGCAGTAAATTTCGCTGGCCAAGCCCCGGGAGCGGAACAAATCCCGCAACCCGCGGGTTTCATTGGAAATGGCGTCGCCATGGCTGTATCCGGCAACAAGTTGATGTACGGCGCGCACGGCCATGGGCAAATCCTATTGTTGACCTTCCGCGCGCCGAACCAGGGCGAAAAACCGGTCCTGATGTTCTTCGAACACGCCGCGGCGATGCAATTGTTTATACAAATACGGGATTCGGGAATGATCCTGCTCGGCCATGGCAAAATCCTGCTCAATGGCTTGGGCCGCCAAATTGGGGTTGGGGAGCAGATTGCGCTCCTGCAACTCATTCACATGCCCGGCGGCGGAGCGCTCCACCAGATCCACCATCAGCTTCAGCAAGCACACCTCCCAAGGTTGCTCCACGCCCAGAAGGACCGCGCTGTTGGCCTGATCCCGGCGTTTGACCGCTTCCATCACATTGTCCTGGACCACGTGCAGGGGATCGTTCAGCAGCGTGTCGCTCACATCCTGTTTGCTGATGGTGAAGCCATATTGGAGAAAGCGCATTTGCGGCTGATTCTGCTTGAGCCATTCCAAAAACCGGTTGGTTTCGCTGTCCTCGAACCCCTCGATGTTTTTGGTCTGGAAATGATCGGGCATCAAAATTTGCGGCTGGGCCGCGTTCAGCGTCCCCTCCCGCACCCGCACCTTGTCCACGGTGTCCATCGATTCCGTAAGCAAGTGATAATGAATGCGGGTGGTGCCGAAGGTTTCCAAATCCCGGCGGGGCATTTGCAGGATATGGGTGTTTTGCACCGCGTACCAGAAATCAAAGGGCGTGGGATCTTTTTCAGACATCGGACGATTAAACCAAGGTAAACGTGGTGGTCAGCATATCCGGCGCGCCCAGCTCGTGGGAACGGACGCCCGGCGAGGCGCCGCCGACATGGGGGGTGAAAGTGCCGGACTCAAAAAGACGCGTTCCGTCTTCCTTCGTGTCGAGGTCTTGGCTGGAATCTTGATAAGGATGCATGGAATTGAAAAAGAATGCTAGGGGTTGGAAGGGAAAGACCTTCCCTGCCAAATCCAAAGCCGGATGGCAACAGCAAAACGGAATCAGCTTTGCATCTTTCGCCCCCCATCCCGCTGCATTCGTCATACCCTTTCTCCTTTTTCCCTTCCACTTCTTTGCTGGACATCCCCCACGAGCTTGTCTAAGGGCACCGCCCATGTACACCGACTCCCATTTTCACCTGGACCATTTCGAACTCAAGGGGATCGTTCCCGACATGATCGCCGAAGCACGCGAGGCGCGGGTCACCCGCCTCATTGCCATCGGCGGAAGCGATGAAGCCAATGCTTTGGCGCTCAAAACCGCAAAGGCGTATCCCGGCGCCGTCTGGGCCACCGCCGGATATGACCGCGACTTGGCCCCGGGCTGGAACCGGGACGTCAGCCGATTGCAGGAAACCCTCGCACACGCGGAAGTGGTTGCCGTGGGCGAATCGGGCCTGGACTATTTTCACAAACAAATTGATCCCGCCGAACAAAAAACGCTGTTTGAAGCCATGCTGGCGCTGTCCGTGCAAAGCGCAAAACCCATGATCATCCACAGTCGCGAGGCGGACGAGGATACCCACGCCATGCTGACGGAATTCAGCAGGCATTGGCCGGAGGCCGACCGCCCCTGCGGCGTACTGCACTGCTTCACCGGGTCCGCGGAATTCGCACGCAACCTTCTGGATCTGAACCTCATGATCAGCTTCAGCGGCATCGTCACCTTCAAAAATGCCGCCGATCTCCGCGAAGTTGCCAAAATCATTCCCGAAGACCGCCTCCTCATCGAAACCGACAGCCCTTACCTGGCCCCCCACCCCTTTCGGGGCGAACGCAATCGGCCCGCCCTGGTTCCCCACGTGGCCGCCTGCCTCGCGGAATGCCGGCAAACCACCCCTGAAAACATCGCCGAAACCACGACCCAAAACGCCATTCGTTTTTTGAAGCTCGCATAAAAAAACCTCTTTTCCGATGAACGGAAAAGAGGTTCGCTTGAGGTTCCGAAGTTCGGAACGCTCAGGGTTTAGTAACGGTCACGACCGCCGCCGCCGCCACGAGGGCCGCCGCGTCCGCCGCCACCACCACCACCGCGGAATCCACCGCCGCCGCCACGGGGGCCGCCACGGTAACCGCCGCCACCGCCGCCGCCACCGTCGCCGAAACCACGTTCTTCACGGGGTCTGGCTTCGTTGACACGAAGGGGACGTCCTCCAATAGGAGAGTCGTTGAGTGCTTCGACCGCTTCGCGGCCGCCGTTGTCTTCCATTTCAACAAAGGCAAAGCCTTTGGAGCGTTGGGTCTCCCGGTCAATAATAACCTTGGCGGAGTGGACCTGACCGTACTGGGCAAAAAGCTCTTCCAGTTCAGCGTCCGTCATTGTGTAGGGCAAATTGCCCACGTAGATGTTCATCGTCGTCTGTATTTCCAGGCATCAATCATTAAAAACAGCAGTTCCACCCTTGATGCCATGAAAAGCGTGGAGACCGTTCGCATGGACATAACAATCAGCCACACGATTCACAACCCTGTAGGGCCATCCCACTCAAAAGCAACACTTTTCTCAAATAGTTTTCGCAAACCGAATTCGCGGGTTCTTGGCAAAGAAGACTGGGAAGATCATTCAGGGGTTGATCTCTCCCGGGCTTGTCGTTAGGAGAATCATTCCGAACCGGGAACCGTTTCCACCCAAATCCATGCATACGCGCCTCCCCAAGCTTTTCCTGTTGCCACTCTTCCCGGCCCTGCTGCTGGTCGCGGCGATGGTGCCCTTGAATCAGGACGAGGGCTGGTATCTGCTGGCGGTCCGACGGATGGCGCAGGGAGAAGGCCTGTATCGGGATTTCACCTTCACGCAAGGGCCGGTTTTCCCGTTTGCGTATCAATTGGCCCGTCCGTTGATTGCCGGATGGGGCCTCTTCGGCGCCCGGGTGTTCCAGGCGCTGCTATTTCTGTTCACCACCCTGCTGGTGATGTTCGGCGCGCGGGTGAACCGGAAAGGCATGGCGCCGCGCCGGACGGCCTTGGAAATGACGGCTTTGCTTTTGCTGGTCTGCCTGCCCTTTCATCTGCAATTTTCGCTCACGGTGAAAACCTATGCCCTGTCGGGCCTGTTTCTTCTCGCGTCCGCGCTTTGCTGGCTGCGCGGCCCGGGACCGCGCACCACCCCCGCCGCGGCTTTGTTTCTGGCCTTGGCCGCGGGCACCCGCCTGACCCTGGGCGTTTTTTTCATTCCCCTGGGCCTTTCCCTGCTTTTTCAGCGCAAAAGCCTGGGAGACTCCCCTTGGATGTCCTTCGCGGGAGCCGGCCTGGTTGGCTTGTTGTTGATTTTCGGACCTTTTCTATGGTTGGATTTCGAGGCCACGACCTTCGGTTTGATGGACTTTCATTTGGCCCGGGCGGTGGACGCCCTGTGGATGGCCCGCATCGGCTTCGTCCTGCGTCAGCTCCACAATTATTTTCCGGCCGTCCTCCTGATCGCTTTGTTCGCCTGTTTTCCCAAAAAATTGCCCGCCCCGGAAGGAACCCTGTGGGCCGGGCTGGGCCTGGCGACCCTCGTACACGCCTTGGCCCCCTTCCCTTACGATGAATACCAAACCCCATTGTATCCCCTGGTGGTTTTGCTGATGGTTCGGGAACTCTCCCGACGGGTTCCAGCGGAACGGGAAAAGTCGTTTGTGACCGCCCTGGCCATGTGCGGCCTGCTTTTTGCGGCCGGGTCCCCCCGAACCCACGCCTGGATGCCGGTGCGGCATGACCGCCTTTGGTTCCACGCCGGAATGGAAACCGATCTCGCCCAACTGCGCCGCGTCGCCACGGAACTGCAAACCCTGCTTCCCCCCGGGGCCACGATTTTCACGCCGGACGCCTATTTGGCCATCGAATCCGGTTTCGAAGTGCCGCGCGGCATGGAAATGGGACCGTTTTCACTGTCATTGGACTGGGAGGCGCGGGGGCTGATGGACCCGACAAACATCGAAGCGGCATTGGCGGCAAGCGACGCCGTGGTCTTCAGCCCGTATCTTTTCGTGTCCTCCCCCCGATTGAGACCCTTTGCCGACGGAGAAATCCGCTGGTTGCGCAACCGGATCGAGGCACAATTCAAAAGAGTGCGCACCGAACCCGACTTCGGGCAACAAAGACTGCCCTTGGAAATTTGGGTGCGCCTTCCTGAAAATGATCTTTCAAATTCCACGCATTTCCCCTAATCCAATCCCATGTCCACACCTACGATTGAAAACTACACCAAACGCATTTGGCGGCTTGAAGAGGAGTCCGAGGACGGCAACGTGGCCCTGGGCGCCTTGGCCCAGAGCCTGGGGGTCACCGCGGGCACGGTCACCAGCATGCTGAAAACCCTTTCGGAAGCCGGGCTGGTCGATTACCGCCCCCGACGCGGGGTGCGATTGACGAACCGTGGACGCGCGTTGGCCCTGCACGTGCTGCGCCGCCACCGGATTCTGGAGCTGTACCTGGTCAACGCGCTCAACATGGACTGGGCCGAGGTTCACGATGAAGCGGAAGTGCTGGAGCACGTGGTCTCGGACAAAGTCCTGAAGAAGATGGAGGAAAAGTTGGGGGACACCTCCCTGGATCCACACGGCTCCCCCATCCCCAACCGTGAAGGCGTGATCGAGGAATCGCGGGACATCGTGCCTTTGGTGGACGTCGAAAGCGGCGAGGACGTGATCATTGCCAAGGTCCGGGAACAAAACGCCGATTTTCTCGATTTTCTCGCCAAACACCATCTCAAACCGGGCACCCGGGTGAAGGTGAAATCCGTCGACCGGCAGGCCGGCATTCTCGTGCTCAAACCCATGAACGAGGACGCGGTCACCTTGTCGCTTGCCGCCGCCGCCGGACTGGATGTTCACTGATCCCCCGCCAGGACGTGGAACCCATGGAGCTTTCCATCCTCATTCCCGCCTACAATGAAGCCGGGCGGATCACGCCCACGTTGGAGGACTACGCCAACGCCACCGCCGGGCAATCGGCGGAAGTGATCGTGATCGTCAATGGCAGCAGCGATGAAACCGCGGACTTGGTCCGCTCGAATTTCACCCCGCGCTTCCCCCACTTGCGATTGGTGGAAATCCCGGATCCGGTGGGCAAAGGCGGCGCCCTGATGCGGGGCATGGCGGAAAGCAAAGGCAAACGGGTGGGCTTCACGGATGCGGATGGCTCCGTGCCCGCGGAGGCCTTTTTGCATTTGGCGGATTCGCTGCCGGACGACGGCATCGTCATCGGCTCCCGCTGGTTGCCGGATTCCCATGTCCCCCGCAAACAACCCCTGCCCCGCTTGGTGTCCTCGCGCTTTTTCAACGCCCTCGTCCGCCTCTATTTCGGGTTCAAGGTGACCGACACCCAGTGCGGCGCGAAAATCCTGTCCCGTCCCGTCCTGGAGGAAATTCTGCCCCGTTTGGGGGCGACGCAATGGGCGTTTGACGTGGATTTGCTCTTCCAAATTCGCCGCGCCGGCTTCCCCATATACGAACGCCCCACCGTCTGGCGGGATGTGGAGGGCTCCAAAGTCCATTATTTCCGCACCTCGATGGAGATGTTCCTCGCGGTCACCCGCCTGCGCATGCTGCATTCTCCCCTGAAATTTTTGGTGCGCTGCTGGGACCAAACCCTGGGAGTGCGCTTGTTTGAACGACGCGCGGCACGCCTGCGTTCCATTTACAAAGGGACCCGTTTTTCGTGAGCAAAGCGGATCGTTTGGAACTGCACGGTTTGTGGATGATGGCGGCGGCCCTCACCGGTCATGCGGGAAATTATGTCTACCATTTCATTGCCGGACGATGGTTATCCGACGGTGAATACGGCCTGTTGGTGGCCCTGCTGGCCGTGGGAAACATGACCGCCCTCCCCTTGGGGGCGCTAAGCCTGTCCCTGACCCGCGCCGTGGCCGTCCTGAACCATTCCTCCCGACCCGATCTGCTCCCGCGACTCCTCCGCCTTTGGGCCCGCCGCCTGATCCTGCTCGCCGGACTGTTGGTGTTCTTCTCCCTGGCCTTTGCCGGGCCCATGGGTCGTTGGATGGGGGTGGCCCGCCCGGCTCCGGTGCGCTTGGCCATGCTCATCATTGCCATGAATCTGTTTTTGATGCTCACCGGCGCCGCCCTCCAAGGCTTGCAGCGCTTCGGCTGGATGGCCGCGCGAAGCGGCTTGCTGTTTTGTTCCCGGGCCCTGTTTTTGGTTTTTTGCCTGCATTTGGGCGCAAAAGCGGCGGGCTGGGCTCTTCTGGCCCACGGATTGGGCATGGCCATGGCCCTGGGTCTCAGTTTGCGGGCCCTCCGCGGCCTCCCATGGGCGAAATCCTCATCCGCCCCCTTGCCCGCCGCACCCGCGCCAATTCTGGGCGCGGCTTTGAAGGCCGTCCCCGCGCTACTGGGGTTCGCGGTGCTGATGTCCGCCGACGTGGTGCTGGCCAAACGCTATTTTCCCGCCGAGGACGCCGGAAACTTTGCCCGGGCCGCCGTGTTGGGGCGCATGATCCTGTGGCTACCGCTGCCCCTGGCCGCCACCATGTTCCCGAAAGTCGTGGGACAATCGCCCCGTTTGCTGAAAAAAGCCTGCGCCTATACCCTGGCCCTGGTCTTGCTCGCACTGGCCGGATGCTGGGTGGGGGCGGAACTCCTCCTGAGGTTGCTCTACGGCATCACGCATCCCGCCCCCGAACAAATCCACATGCTGCGGCACATGGGCCTGGCCATGGCCCCATTGGGACTGGTGCAAGTGGTGCTGCATTACGAACTGGCCCAAAATCGCGTCCGGCATTTGTGGCCCCTTTTCCTGATCGCGGCGGGCTATTTGCTCGGGGTCCGCCTGCATCATCCCAACCTCATGTCCCTCGTTCACATGCTTCAGGCCGCGACAACCCTCGCCCTTGCACAGAGCCTGTTTACGTTTCTTCGGGCGACATCATCGCCAGCAAGTCCTGCGTCCGCTCCCGAATCTCTTCCGGAGTCAGCGCCGCCAAACGGTCCAGGCTGAAGGCCTCCACGCCAAAGGACGCCACCACCGAGCCCCGCACCATGGCCTGACGGATCTCCGTGGCCGAACAGGCGTTTTTGGAAGCCAGCCACCCCATGAGCGCCCCCGCGAAGCAGTCCCCGGCCCCGGTGGGGTCTTGAACCGCGCGCAAGGGATAGGCGGGCTGAATATAGGTGTGCGTCTGACTGAACAACATGCTCCCGTGCTCCCCTTTTTTCACCAGCACGTAGACGGGACCCAGCTTCAGCAACTCGTGGGCCGCGTCCACCAAATTGTGGGCGCCGGTCAAGAGGCGGGCCTCGGATTCGTTGAGGGTCAGCATGTGAACCTTGCCGATGACTTCCAGCAATTTTTCGCGGGCAATGTTGATCCACAAATCCATGGTGTCGGCCATCACAAACATGGGATCATGCATCTGTTCCAGCACCAGCAACTGCAATTCCGGGGCCATATTGCCCAAAAACACATGGGTGGCGTCCTGATAGGACTCCGGCAAAACCGGCTCGAAATTTTCGAAAACGCCCAGCACGGTCTCAAGCGTTTCCCGGTTGTCCATGTTTTCCTCGTACACCCCCGACCAGGAAAAAGTGCGGCCCTTCCGCTTTTGCAGCCCTTCCAAATCCACGGAAAACTTTTGATACAGCTCCAAGAATTCCGCCGGGAAATCGTCCCCCACCACCCCGACCATCGCCGAGGGCGTGAAAAAAGAGGCCGCCGCACAGGCATAACTTGCGGAACCTCCCAGAAGATTTTCTTTTTTTTCGGACGGGGTTTCGATGTGATCAATGCCAATGGAGCCAACGATCACGAGTTTGGGTTGTGTCATGTTTGGGGGTGCTTCCTATTGTTTACGCGTCGTCTTCTTCGGGACGATAGGTTTTCATGAATTTTTCCAGATAGCCGGTGTTGTATTTGCCGCTGAGGAACTGTGCGTCTTTCAGGAGCGCCAAGCCCAGGGGAATGGTGGTCTTGGGTCCATCGATGAAAAATTCGCTCAAAGCGCGGTCGAGCCGGGCCAAGGCCTCTTCGCGGTTGCGCCCGCGGACAATGAGCTTGGCCACCATGCTGTCATAATACGGCGGGATCACATAGCCGGGATACACGGCGGAATCGATGCGCACCCCGAAGCCGCCGGGGAAATTGACCCACTGGATTTTTCCGGGGGACGGCGCGAAATTGCGGGCCGGATCCTCGGCATTCACCCGAAACTCGATGGCGTGGCCGCGCATTTTGATGTCTTCCTGGGTAAAGCTGAGCTTTTCGCCCATGGCCACCCGGATTTGCTCCTTGATCAGGTCGATGCCCGTGACCTCTTCGGTCACCGGATGCTCCACCTGGATCCGGGTGTTCATTTCCATGAAATAAAATTCCTCGGCCAACTCGTCATACAAAAATTCCACCGTGCCCGCATTGGCGTAATTGACCGCTTTTGCCGCCTTGATGGCCGCCGCGCCGAGTTTGGCGCGCACATCCGCTTCCAGCGCGGGAGACGGCGCTTCTTCCAGCACCTTCTGGTTGCGCCGCTGCATGCTGCAGTCGCGCTCCCCGAGATGCACCACGTTGCCGTGTTCGTCGGCCATGATCTGCACCTCGATATGACGGGCGCTTTCCACATATTTTTCGAGGTAAACCCCGGCATTGCCGAAAGCCCGCTCCGCCTCGTGGCGGGCGGTGGTGAAGGCGTTGACCAGGGTCATGTCGTTGTGGGCCACGCGCATCCCCTTGCCGCCGCCCCCCGCCGTGGCCTTGATGATCACGGGATACCCGATCTCGCGGGCAATGCGCAGGGCCTCTTCTTCATTGGACACCAAACCATCGCTTCCCGGGGTAATGGGAACCCCACCGGCTTTCATGGTTTCCCGGGCCGTGTTCTTATCCCCCATTTTGCGGATGGCCTCCGGCGAGGGGCCAATGAATTTGAGATTGCACTTGGCGCAAATTTCCGCGAAATCGGCGTTTTCGGCGAGAAAACCGTACCCCGGATGAATCGCATCCACGTCCGTCACTTCGGCGGCACTGATGATGTTGGCGATTTTCAGGTAACTGTCGGCGGCGGGCGCGGGTCCGATGCAAATCGCGTCGTCCGCCAATTGCACGTGCGTGGCTTCACTGTCCGCCTGGCTGTAAACGGCCACGGTGTGGATGCCCAACTCTCGACAGGCGCGGATAATGCGGAGGGCGATTTCCCCGCGGTTGGCAATCAGGACTCGTTGCATACCCATTCCTTAGGCGGGTTCGATTTCAAAAAGCGGCTGGCCGAATTCCACGGCCTCGGCATTTTCCACCAAAACCTTGGCAATGCGACCGGAAGTTTCGGCCTTGATTTCGTTCATCACTTTCATGGCTTCAATGATGCAAACGGTCGAATCGGCTTCCACCAAGTCCCCGGCTTTCACAAAAGGATCGGCATCCGGAGAAGAGGAACGGTAAAACGTGCCCACCATGGGGGATTTGATGGAGGGCGCATCCGCTTTGGCCACCGGGGGCGTTTCCCCGCCGGACGCGTGCGGAGCCGTCGGGGGTGCCGAAGCGGGCGCGGCCTGGGGGCCGGCGGACGCGGTCACGTACACCGGTTCGTTGCCGCGCAGCTTGGTGGCCAAACGAAAATCACCATCCTGGAGGTCCAACTCCATGATGTCGTTTTCTTTGACCAGTTCGATAATTTTTTTCAGATCTTTAAAATCCATCGGATGTCTCCTAAGGGGTGGGCAAAATCAATGTGGAAAGTGAAAGTGAATCCGTACTAACGATTGTCTAACGATCTGTCGAGGAAAGAAATGCAACCAATGCCCGCAGCCCGAGCAAGTCGCTGTCGGCGCCAAAGCCCTGAATTTGCCCCACGCAAACCGATTCCGTGAGGCTCGTGTGACGAAAGGCCTCCCGGGCATGCGTATTGCTCAAAAGAACTTCCACCGTCGGCAACCCGGAAGCGGCGATCACATCCCGCAACGCTGGTGTGTGTATACGCGGCCGGATTGATCGCCTCCAGGGTCACCGTGCCGTACACATCGGGTTCGCGGCTCCCCAGCAACGCCAAATTGGGTCCATGCAAGATCAAAATTTTCATGCCTACAACCTAGCAAAGCCCGTCAAGAATGTAAAGCCAATGTACCCACCCCCAGTGATTCCGATCAGGAATGCGCGGTCTGCGTCTGAGACGGCAGGCGCGAAGCGCTTTGGACTGCGGTAGCGCAGTGAGGAACGATCATAGCTGCCGCCTTGGGGCCAAGGGGGGAGCACCTTCCGTTTCGGAAAAGGCCTCTGGCTTCGAAAGCCCGCTGATGGACGGAGAGGTGTGAAATCAAAGATGAAAAAATAATAATGGAGATGATCCTGCGGATGCTTCGCCGGACTGCGGATCATCGTCGGAATCCCACTGGAAACACACGCCCCCTTCGCTCCTGCCGATGCGGCGCTCCTGTGTCAGCGCGCTCCTGTGTTAGCGCGCTCCCTGCCCCCCGCTCCCCGCTCCCCGCTCCTAGCCCCGCGCCATGACGGCGGCGTGGGCGCGGATGGTTTTGATCATGCTGTGCAAGCCGTTGGTCCGGTTCATGGTGAGGTGGGACATCAGCCCGATTTCCTCGAGAAAATTCAGGTCGGTTTCCAAGACCGCCTCCGGGGTTTGACCCTGGTAAAGCCGCAGCAGAATGGCAATCAATCCCTGTACGATCAGGGCGTCGCTTTCCGCCTGCAGACGCATGCGGCCGTTTTCATCCAACTCCGCATGCAACCACACCTGGGATTGACAGCCCTTCACTTTGTGGGCATCGTCTTTGTACCGGGGGTCCATTTTTTCCAAATCACGCCCCAAATCGATGATATACCCGTATTTCTCCTGCCAATCTCCGAAAAGGGAAAACTCGTCGATCAATTCTTGCTGTCGTTCTGCGATATCGCTCATGCCCTCCTTTTACGGGCAGGATTCCCGCTGTCAACGGCCCGAAATGAAAGATCGGCTTGTTTTTCGCCGAAAAGGGTGGAGATTGGCCCCCAATCATGACATAAAGGCGAAACATGGAAACTCCCCACATTTTATATTCTGTCGTCATGGTGGCCATTCTTTTCGGTGGCACCGTTATGATCCACGAACTCGGCCATTTTCTCACCGCCAAATGGTTTGGGCTGCGCATTGACGCGTTCTCCATCGGCATGGGGCCGGTGCTTTGGCAAAAAACAATCAAGGGCACCTCCTACCGAATCAGCCTCCTGCCCATTGGCGGATACGTGGCGCTCCCGCAAATGGACATCACCGGATCGGCGTTTGAAAACGAGGATGCCAAACAAGGAAAGCTGGAGTCCGTGGCCCCGTGGAAGCGCATTGTCATCGCCGTGGCCGGCCCTTTCATGAATGTGGTCGCCGCCTTCGTCCTTTGTCTGGTGGTCTGGCAGGCGGGCAAACCTTACGATCCCGGCCCCGAACCGGCCGTGGTCGGCTGGATGAACCCCAACTCCGCGGCCTATGAAGCCGGCTTGCGCGAAGGCGACTTGATTCGGGAGGTCAATGGAGACCGGGTTCATTTCTGGACCGATTTCCTGATCGCCACCAGTTTGAACCAACGCCTGGAACTTCAAGTGATCCGGGACCGGGAAGTGCATTATGTTTCGGGTCTGGAAACACAACGCAATCCCCTTGGCTTTCTGTATCTCCCGGGCGTCGGTGCGGTGGAGCATGTGGAACACGTCCTCGTGCAGGACGTTCAGGAAGATTCCCCGGCGGATCGTGCCGGCCTGAAACCCGATGACATCCTCCACAAAATCAATGAGATCGAAATCGACGCCACCAACACCTTTCGGGCCCAGGTGCAGGGCAGCGAGGGCGCGCCTCTGTTGCTGACGATCCTGCGGGGAGAAGAGCGGGAGGAAATGCAATTGTCCCTTGCCCCGGAATATGACGAGGAAGATGGGCGTTGGCTGATCGGCATCATCATGGGGGAGAAGTATCAGGAGGTGATGGTGCATCCCGATCCGGTGGTGCAAATGCATTATTTCAGCGGCGTGATTTTCCGCACCCTGCGCGGTCTCCTGCGCCCCCGCGAACGCGGCGAGGCCGCCGGGGGAATCGGCGGACCCGCCATTATGATCGGCAGCATACACCAGCAGGTGAGACTCCATCCCATGCAGGCGCTTTGGTTTACCGCGCTGATCAACGTCAATCTGGCCATCATCAACCTCCTGCCGCTGATCGTGCTCGACGGCGGACATATCATGGTGGCCCTTTTTGAAATCGTGACCGGAAAAAAAATCCACAAAAAACTCATCATCGGCCTGGCCAACACCATGGTGGCGTTGCTGTTGACGCTGATGGTGGTTCTCACCTTCAAAGATGTCCGGTTTTACTATCGACTGCACCAATTGCGGGAGGGCAACGATACCGAAGAGGTCACCCCGAATGGACAGGGCACCCCGGAGGCGAACGAGAAGGCCAACGAGCGGGAAAACGCGGCCAACGATTCGGAATAACCCCGAGGCAACGCGTGAACGCCCTCCCTCCCCGACCCGAGCGGGTTCCCATCGTACCGCCTGGTTCCCGCCTCTCCGCGGAAGTCATCGCCACCGGCGCGGAATTGCTGCAGGGGCGCACCCTCAATCGGCACGGCCATACTCTGGGGGGACTGCTCACGGCTTTCGGCGTCCCTCTTGACCGGGAAACGGTCCTGCCCGATGACCCCCGACGCATCACCTGCGTCACCGCCGAGGCCCTGAAACGCGCCGAGCTGGTGTTTGTGACCGGCGGTCTCGGTCCCACGGACGATGACCTGACCCGGGAAGCGGTGGCGGAGGCTTTGGGCAAGGCCGTGGTTTCGGATCCGGAGGCCGACGCGCATTTGCAGGCCTATTTTGACCGCATGAAGCGCAGCCCCACCCCTGCCCAGCGTCGCCAGGCCAAGGTGATCGAGGGGGCCAAGGTCTTCATGAACCCCGTGGGCATCGCCCCGGGACAATGCATCACCACCGAGGATCAACGGCATGTCTGGCTGTTGCCGGGTCCGCCCCGGGAATTGGAAGGACTCGTGGAATGCGCGGTCCGACCGTGGCTGACCCAACTCGGGGAACGTCCCGACCGGCAGGTCCGCCTTTTCCGCATCTTGGGGCACAGCGAATCACGGGTACAGGAGGCGGTTTTGGCCCATGGCGTGCCCGACGGCCTGGAAATTGCCTACTGCGCCCGCCCCGGCAGCGTCGAACTCCGTTTTACCGGAACGGAACAAGGGGTTGCCCCCATGGTGGACTGGGTCCGCGAACAGTATCGGGACGATGTGCTCAATGAAACCGGCGACCCGGTGGAAGTGGAACTGGGCAAAGCGCTGACCGCCCGCAAGGAAAGCGTCGCCACCGCTGAGTCCTGCACGGCGGGCGGCATTGCCGAACGGCTTACCGATGTGCCGGGCAGTTCCGCCTATTTCACCGGGGGCGTCATCGCCTATGCCAACGAAGTCAAGGTCCGGGAATTGGGCGTGTCCGAGACGAATTTGGCGCAGCACGGCGCGGTCAGCGAAGCCGTGGCCGCGGAAATGGCGGAGGGCGTTTGGAAAAAATTCAACACCGACTGGGGTATCTCCATTACCGGAATCGCCGGTCCCGGGGGCGGCAGTCCTGAAAAGCCGGTGGGTTTGTTCTTTGTGGGTATTTCCGGGAAAAACGGCACGCGCGTGACCCGCCATCAGGTCAACGGCAACCGGGCCCAAATTCGCGATCACGGCACCCAACGCGCCTTGGAAGGTCTGTGGCGGGAACTCCGTTGACGGGTGGGGGCGGTTCCATGGCCTTCCGAGCGCGGAAAACCCTCCCAATCCGGAAAATGCCCGGTCCAAAGGGGGCCCTGCATTGACATCGAAAATATCCGGGTTATATGTGGGCTTCTCCTATGTGTGGGAAAGGTAATTCATGAAATCAAACAACATTCTCGTCATCAACTGCGGCAGCTCTTCCATCAAATTCAGTTTGGTGGATTTTGAGGCGGGCGCACATCTTTTGACGGGTCAGGCGGAAAATTTGGGCGGGGCCAATGGGTCGCTGAAATGGGACGGGGTGACCTCGGGGATCAAGAAACCTGGAAAGATCGGACACGAGGAGGCCATGCGGGAAATCGTGTCCGTCCTGCGGGAAGCGGGTTGCAGCTTTGCCGGCATTGGCCACCGGGTGGTGCATGGCGGCGAACATTTCAGCCAATCCGCTCTCGTCAACCGAAAAACCATGGAGGCCTTGGAAGCGCACCAACATTTGGCGCCGCTTCACAATCCGGTCAACCTGCTGGGGATCGAAGCCGCCCGGGCCGCATTCCCCGAACAACCGCAGGTCATGGTTTTCGACACCGCCTTCCACCAAAGCATGCCCCGCCGGGCCTATTTATATCCCATTCCCTACCATTTGTTCACTGAACACGGGGTGCGGCGCTATGGATTTCACGGGACCAGCCATCGCTTTGTGACCGCCAAGGCGGCGGAAACCCTGGGGCGTCCCCTCAAAGATTTGGCCTTGGTTAGCGCCCACCTCGGCAACGGGTGCAGCGCCGCCGCCGTGCTGGGGGGCAAATCCGTGGACACCACCATGGGACTCACCCCCTTGGAGGGCCTGGTGATGGGTACGCGCTCCGGAGACGTGGATCCTTCCCTGCACAAATATTTGTGCGACACCCTGAACCTCAATTTGGAGGAGGTCTCCTCGATTTTGAACAAGCAAAGCGGTCTCCTGGGGCTTTCCGGGATCAGCAATGACATGCGCACCCTTTTGGAAGCCGAAGCCAAAGGCGATGAGCGCGCGGCCATCGCCGTGGAGGTTTTTTGTTACCGGCTCGCCAAAGCCATTGCCGGACTGGTGGTGGGCATGGGACGGCTGGACGCACTGATTTTCACCGGCGGCATCGGCGAAAACTCCAAACCCGTCCGGGCCCGCACCCTGCAATTGCTTCCTTTTCTGGGCCTCCATCTGGACGAAGCCGCCAACGAGGACCATGGACGCGGGGACCGCGGCATCATCACCCGCGGCGACGCCCCCTGTGCCCTGGTCGTGGCCACCGACGAGGAACTGCTCATTGCCCGCGACACCGCGCAAGTGCTCCATCAAAATTCTTTGACCCAACCCCAATCCCAGTCGTAATTCTTCATCATGCCTTCCTCCCAAAAACAATGCGTCTATCTCGTTCCCACCGGCACTGGAGTGGGATTGACCTCCGTCAGCATGGGGCTGGTGCGGGCCCTGGACCGTAGTGGCATCAAGGCGGCCTTTTTCAAACCCGTGGCCCAATTGTTCCGCGGGGACACCGGGCCCGAACGCAGCACCCACGTCATCCGCCACACCACGGAACTGAACCCGCCCGAACCGATCCCTTATGCGGAGGTCGTGCGTGAATTGTCCGCCGGCGCCAATGACCGTCTGATGGAACGGATCATGGAGCTGTACCATCTGGCGGCGGATGATGCGGACATCGTGGTCACCGAGGGTCTGATCAGCATGGACGAGTTTGAACACGCCTCGCTTTTAAATCAGGCCATCGCCCGGGCATTGGACGCGTCCGTGGTGCTCGTGGGCGCCCCCATCGGCGAAAACCTCGAACAGTTGAACCGGGAATTGAGCAACACCGCCTCCGAGTTTGGCGGGGTGGAATCCGAACGCACCCTCGGCGCCATCGTGAACTTCGTCAATGCCCCGCGTGATCGGGACGATTTTATTCTCAAGGAAATTTCCGAGCGTCCGGAAGGCAAGCCCATCACCTTCGAGCGCATGCGAGAGGCCTGCCCGGTGTTTTCCAGCCCACATTTCCGACTGTTGGGCTGCGTGCCCTGGTTGCAGCGCATGGCCGTTCCCCGGACCGTGGACATTGCCGAGCATCTCAACGCCACCGTGCTTCATGAAGGTGAAATGCGGAATCGACGCGTGTTGAACCTCTTTCTCTGCGCCCGCACCGTGGGCAACATTACCCACGTGTTTCAAGCCGGGGCGTTGTTGTTGATTCCCGTGGACCGCATGGATCTCTTTCTCGGCGCCTGCATGGCCACGCGGAACGGGGTTCCGCTGGCCGGCGTGATTTTCACCTCGGCGGGCGAACCGAGTCCCGGGATCATGAAACTGTGCAAAGCCGCGATCGACACCGGACTTCCGGTGCTCGGCGTGTCCACCGATAGTTACACCACCGCCACCCGCATACCCCGCATGAACACGGAAGTGCCCATTGACGATTTGGAGCGGATCGAAGAAGGCATGAACCACGTGGCCAGCCAAATCAGCAGAAACTGGGTCGCGTCCCTGGGCGCCACCCAACGGGAAATCCGCCTTTCCCCCGCCGCTTTCCGCTACCGGCTCGTGCAATTGGCGCGGCAGGCGGACAAACGGATCGTGTTGCCGGAAGGTGAAGAACCCCGCACCCTGCAGGCGGCCAATATCTGCCAAAAACGCGGCATCGCCCACTGTGTCTTGCTGGGGAACCCCGAGGTGATCCACGACATCGCCCAGCAACAAGGCCTCGTCTTGGAACCCGGACTCACCCTCATTGATCCGGCCACGATTCGCGAAAGATACATTGACGGTTTGGTGGAATTGCGCAAACACAAAGGCCTGGACCGCGCCATGGCCGCATCCATGTTAGAGGACAACATCCCGCTGGCCACCATGATGTTACAACAGGGTCATGTTGACGGACTCGTCGCCGGCGCCGTACACACCACCGCGCAAACCGTCCGCCCCGCCCTTCAACTCATCAAAAGCAAGCCCGGCAACAACTTCGTGTCTTCCCTCTTTTTCATGCTCCTGCCCGATCAGGTGTGCATCTACGCCGACTGCGCCATTCACGAAAACCCCGATGCCGAGGCCCTCGCCGAAATCGCCCTGCAAAGCGCGGACAGCGCCCGGGCCTTTGACATCGAACCCCGGGTCGCCATGATCAGCTACAGCACCGGGGAAAGCGGCAGCGGCAGCGACGTGGAAAAAGTTCGCAAGGCCACCCGCATCGCCCGGGAAAAACGCCCCGACCTCGCCATTGACGGACCGCTGCAATACGATGCCGCCTCCACCGCCTCCGTGGCCCGCACCAAAGCGCCCGATTCGCCCGTGGCCGGAAAAGCCACCGTGTATATTTTTCCCGACCTCAACACCGGGAACACCACCTACAAAGCGGTGCAGCGCAGCGCAAAGGTCGTCAGCATCGGCCCCATGCTGCAAGGACTCAACAAACCCGTCAACGATCTCTCGCGCGGCGCCCTGGTGGAAGATATCATCTACACCATTGCCCTCACCGCCATCCAAAGCACCCAGTAGGATTTGCCGTCCCCCGAATTTGAGAAGCGGGAAAACACCCTCGATTGAGAGGATCGTCGGAATCCCGTTGAAAAGGTTTTCTTATCCGTTGTCCGGCAAGGCCATCGGTGGGTCTCCGGTTCCATCCTCTTTTGATTGGTTGTCGGGCATCATCATCCGCATGGTCTGCACCTGTTGTCGCACATACCCATTCAACAGGCGTTTTTGCAAGGCATTGAGCCCGCTGGCCTGAAGATTGCCGATGAAGGCCGGGAACCATTGGGTGGCCACCGGCTCCAGCGAAAACTTCTCCACCAGGCGTTTTTCCAGATCATACATGTGGGCGGCGCCGTAAAAAACCATGATGTGCCCGGGGGGGGCCGGCTGACCCAAAACTTCGGCCACGTCCCGCACCACCACGTCATTGCGCTTTTCCAACAGGATGGTCAACAGATCGCGCATATCCTGCGGCAGGCCCTTCATTTCCGACATGTCCCCGCGCAGGGTGCCGAGAATTTCCACCATGGCCCAGGCAAACCCCCGCCGAAACCCGGGATGCGTTTCCACCCGCCCGATCATCATTTCCAGGAGTTGACCGCTGAGACCCTGCCCTTGCATGGTTTCCATGGTTTCCCGCAGGCGATGCAAGCCCTCCTCGCTGAGTTCGTCCGGGTTTTCTCCGCTGAACAGCGCGAACATCTCCAGCACGGTCATGTCGCTGTTTACGAAATGATCCCGGTCATAGTCGATGGCGTGCAACTGAAATTCGAGTTCCAGCGCCCGGGCCAGGGCCACCTGCATGGCGGAAGCTTCATCAATTTGATCGCGATTGGGTTTGCGAAAATCCTCCTCGTCTCCCCCGACCCCTTCAAAGAGAACCAAATCAGCGGAATCCAGAAGCGTTTGCAGGTTTTCATAATAGCGGGCGGTGCCGATATGGGATACCCCCACGAAAGACAGCGACCGGGCCGGGGTGCCGGGCACCGCGAAGGTCCGAACCGCGATTTCCAGCACACGGGTTCCCCCCGGCGCATCCGACACCCGGATGTAGTCGGATGCCGAATCGGCGGACGCGCCCGCCAAAAAAGCCCAAAATAAAAGAAATCTGATCTTCATCCCTCCATCTTCCCGTCGGGACACTCGATTGTCAAGTATTCGCCGGAATTCATGCTTTTGTTTTCCATGTGTTCCGATTAAGGGGGGAGATATGAAAATATCATCTACGCTCTTTCTGATTCTAGTCGGGCTTGTCGCTTATCCGGATGCCGACGCTGGCACAAACAACGGATTTTCGGTGGAGGAAATCCTGCTGCAACGTCTGGAGGCCATGGAAGCGGAACGCGATGAAGCTGAAAAAGCACTTTTGGAACTGCGCGCACGCACCGGTCCGCTGATCAACGAAATGGCCCGGGAGCGGCTCCGGCTCAATGAGGAGATCGACAACGCCCGCAAGCAGCTTTTTCAGCTCAATTCCGCGACATCCACGACCGGGGAAGCGTCGAGACGCGCCGAGCAGGACCTGTCCGCCACCCGGGAGCGCATTGAAACCCTGGAAGCCCAGTTGGAAACCGACCATCGCGAATTCGCGGAAGCGCTCAATGCCCTTCGTGAAAGCGAACGTACCTTGGAAAACGCTTTGGAATCGGAGCGCACCGCCGCCGAGCGGCTTCGCGAACGCATGTCCGAACGGCAGGCCCAACTGGAGGTGTTGCGCAATCAGGAGCAGACCTTGCGGCAGGAACGCGATGATATCCAGGCCCTCAATGAAAGCCTGCAAAATGAATTGCAAAGCGCCCAAAGGGATGCGGCCCTGTCCCAAGCACAACTCAATGCATTGTCATCGCGGATGGAATTGCTCCGCGGCCAAATGGCCGAAGCCTATCAGGGACGCGATCAGGCCGAGCGGGAACGGGATCAATTGGCCGGCAGAGTGCAATCCCTGGAGGATCAACTGAAAACGGCCCGAGATGAAGGGGCGTCCCGCGAAGCGCTGGAACGGATGCAGCAGGAAATCGACCTGGCCCGCGCCGAAAACGAGATGCTCAACGAAGCCTTGGAGGCGGAACGCCGCCGACCCGACCTCACCCGCGATCTGGAACGCATCACCCGCGAACGCGATCTCTTGGACGCCCAGATCAAAACCATGCAGACCCGGGTCGCGAATGCCGAACAGGCCCGGCAAGAAATGGAGCTGGCCAACCGGGATTTGCAAAGCAAGCTGGCGCAAAGGGAGGCCCAAATCGAAGCCAACCGCCGGGAACTGGAGACCTTGACGGAAGAAGTTCGGCACGGACGTCGCGCCCAGGAACGCGTGGGCGAACTCGAACAAACCAACCGGGCCCTCTTGGACCACCTGGCCAAAGTGGAAGGCGGACGCCGGGAACTGCTGGATCAGTTGGACGGCTTGCGGGAGGAGTTGACCGAAGCGCGGGAAATCGGCCTTCGGGCCGAAGAAATCGACGAGGTCCGGGAAATTCTCAAAGACCTTTCCGAGGAGAACAACATCCTGCGTGAAGCCCTCGAAGCCGAAGGCATGGCCATGGAGACCCTGTCCCAGGAAATGCACGATATCCAACAATCCCACCTCAGCGAACTGAATGAACTGGAATCCCTGCTGGCCTCCTCCATGCGGGAACTGAACCTCATGCGCCAGCGGGTGGCCGATTTGCAGGAACAGGGCGCCCGCATGTCCCAGCTCGAAGCCGCAAACCGCGATCTGGCCGCGGCCCGCGATCAAGCCCGACGGGATTTGCGCACCCTGGCCCGCCATATTCAGGCCCTTCGCCGTGAACGAATGAACCAACAAAATCGCGAACGTGAATTCCAAAAGGAACGCGAGGCGTTCATTCGGCGCATCATGGAACTCGAATCCATGAATGCCCGTCCCAATGCTCTGCCCAATGCCCCTCCCAATGCCCCTCCCAATGCCACTCCCTGAGCCGGCCCGGAAAATCCGCACGATCCCCAATCCATTTTTCAACCCCATTCACAAAGATTCCCATGAACGAAACCGACATGCTTCAAGACCTTTTCGACAAACAAATGTCGCTGAACCACCGCATCGGGGTGAACCCCGACGAAATGGACGAGGCCGCGCGCATCCAATGGGTGCTGAACTACACCCGGGCCGCCTCACAGGAATTGGCGGAGCTGGTGGACAGCGTTCCCTGGAAATGGTGGGCGAAATATCAGAAATTCGACCTGCAAAACGCCCGGGTCGAAGTGGTCGACCTCTTCCATTTTCTCATCAGCCTCGCGCAGGTCCTCGGCATGGACGCCAAGGACGTGCACGATCTGTACAACCAGAAAAACAAAGTCAATTTCCAGCGACAAGACAGCGGATACGCCAGCAAAGACGAAGACGACAACAAGGACCTTGGGGTTTAGCAAAAAACCTGAAACCGTGAGCTCTTTGCGTTGAAATAAGAAAATTCGTGTCCATTCGTAGTTCTCTTTTCCCCCTCTTCCCCACACAAAAGAAACCGTGCGAATCCGTGTGGATCCGTGGTTCCCCTCCCCTTCATCGTATGGATTCGTGGTTCAGGAGCAACCGCAGCCGCCACCGCCACAACCGCCGCCGCCACCGCAGCAACCGCCTTGGGGTTTGACTTCGTCATCCGTGGGCACCCGGCCCAATTCAAACGTTTTGGTCACGTAGCGAACGATGGTGTCACGCAATTCCTCAAAGCCCTGTTGCGCTTCCACAAATCCGCCCGCAACCGGGTGCATCAGCAATTTTTCACGCTTGTCTTCGAATTCCCGGATTTCATCCTCGGTCAACTGTACCCCGGATTCCTGCTTTTCCACCAAGCGGGACTGATGGTCGCTGAGGGCTTGGTACATGAGTTGCGCCTCCTGGTCTTCGACAAAGGCATCCAGCTTGCCCTTCAGGGTTCGATAGCTCTCCTGCGCCACCAGGGCTTCGCAAAGGGCTTTGGTTTTGGCGATGACGGGCGTATCCTGTTCGTTTAAAAGCTGTGACATGTGATATTCCTTGGTTGAAGTTGGATTTTCTTTGGAGATTGATTTTGCGGGATTGATGTTGAAAGCAAAACAAGGTAACGGAGTTTTTATGAATTGCAATCCCGGATGGACGAATGTTTGACGTACGTGAAAAACCCAAAATGGTTGAGCGCGCTTTTTTGGTGGGCGTCTCTTTGAAAGGAGAATCCACCGCCGAAGCCGAGGATCTGCTTCGGGAGCTGCATGAACTGGTCAATACCCTTGGCATTGGCATCGTGGGCAGTGACCTCGTGGAAGTCCGCGAATGGAAGGCCCGCTTGCTCATGGGCGGCGGCAAAGCCGAGGAGGTGCTCGAACGGGTCAAGGAACTGAACGCGGACTGCGTGGTTTTCGACAACGAACTGTCTCCCGCCCAACAACGGAACTGGGAAGCCTTCACCCAATTGACCGTCATCGATCGGCAGGAGGTCATTCTCGATATTTTCGGTGCCCGAGCCCAAACCAAGGAAGCCAAGCTCCAGGTGGAACTGGCCCGCATGGAATACAACCTCCCCCGTTTGAAAAAAGCCTGGGGCCACTTGGGCCGTCAAGGGGGCGGCGGCGGTGGTGGAGGCGGTGGCGGCGGCGGCGGGGCGCACCGAGGCGAAGGCGAACAACAAATCGAGATGGACCGCCGTATGGTGCGCGAACGCATCGCCGCCCTCAAACAGGAATTGGTTCAAGTCCGTTCCCACCGCGCCACCCAACGCAAAGAACGCAGCCGGATTCCCCTGCCCCACGCGGCCATCGTCGGATATACCAACGCGGGCAAAAGCTCTCTGCTGCGGGTCCTCACCGGTTCGGAGGTGTATGTGGCCAACAAGCTGTTCGCTACCCTCGACACCACCACCCGACGCATCGAATTGCCAAATGGCAGACCCCTGCTCATGACCGACACCGTCGGATTCGTCCGCCGCCTTCCCCACCGGCTGGTGGAATCCTTCAAGGCCACCTTGGAAGAAGCGGTGCTCTCCGATTTTCTCGTGCATGTCCTCGACATCAACGCCCCCGAAGTCGAAGCCTTCCACCACACCACCCTCGAAGTGCTCAAAGAACTGGGCGCGGATCAGAAACGCATCATCACCGTCTTCAATAAAATCGACCTTTTGGAAGATGACGCCAAAACCGCGTCCGTGCGCGCCCACCACCCCGACGCCGTGTTTGTTTCCGCCCACACCGGCGAGGGACTCGACACCCTGCGGGACCGCATGGCCGATCTGCTCGCCGATCAAATTGCCCACGTGCGCCTGAAAATCCCGCATGAGCGCGCCGACATCGTGGCCAAATTGCACGAGCACGGACACGTCAATGAATGCCGTTACGAAGACGACGCCGTGTATCTGGACACCACCCTGCCCAACCGCCTCGCCGGGGAAGTCAGCCAATGGGCCGTTTCTTCTTGATGGGAGAGAGGGTATCCAGCTCCCCCCAAAAAAATCCGTGAAGATCCGTGGTTCCTCATCGGCAGATTTCGGCAAGGGACTGCCGATCTACGAAAACTTCCCAGTCCCGGATTTATCCGGTTCGTAAGGGGGCTTCAGCCCCCGACTGCAAGGACTTGGTGCGGAACCCACGCCCCTGAAGGGGCTTGAGGAACCGGCTGAAGCAGGGACTGGGAACGCTTTAACAGGTAATAATTTACCCAGCCCCCCCAAAAAGATTCCGTGAAAATCCGTGAAAATCCGTGGTTGTTTCCCCAAAAACCCATCCCCAACCCAAGATCAGTGCCCATCATGTGATCCGTGGTAGTTTTCGGCAGATTTCGGCAAGGGACTGCCGATCTACGAGAACTTCCCAGTCCCGGATTTATCCGGTTCGTAAGGGGGCTTCAGCCCCCGTCAGCAGGGACTTGGTGCGGAACCCACGCCCCTGAAGGGGCTT
>PXAS01000465.1 GCA_003565815.1 PVC group bacterium | reverse complement strand
CAATTACAAGTTATCAGCAATTACAGAATGTCACCAGAGGGCGTCGAGGTACAATTCAAGCCCACCATATATTGGAACAGCGTCATCTGCGTGCATGGGGTTACTCATCTTCTGAAATTTCCAGAGCACCAGCACAAGTACTTTCGCGGGCTGATCACCAAGCGTTAAACCAGGCACTGAGAAATGCCCTTCCAACCGGAAGAACTTACAGCAGGGGTCAAGTTTGGAGAGCTTATCAGGAAGTTTATCGAACCAGGCCAGATTATCTAGATGCAATAAGAGTATATTTCCAATGAACAAAAAAATGTATCTTTTGACTGTTAAATCACAAATCAACATTTACGGGGGCCCGAATTCAGCTTCATTCTACGATATGTCTGAAGGCTGTGACTGTTGTGGTTCCGGATCGGTGCCCGTTGGACCTAGGTATTACAACTTAAATCCAGATAAACTCAAAAAATTGAATATTTTTTTAACTCTAGATTCTGATATTATTATTTCAAAACAACTCGCGATGGACATTCAAATGAGCGGAAATACACAATTGGATGAAATTTTTCACATAAAAACTAAAGAACGCTTACCTTTTTATGTGTTAAAACCGGAAAAAATAATGCCAAGGTTTTCAAAAGACACGACAGGTTATGAAAGAGAGAATTTCTGCCCGAAATGTGGGCGTGACGGGCATTTTTTCATGCCGAAAGTTCCATTGAAGCTTGTGTATGATGAGCGCGTGGATGAGGGATACAATAATGTACATGTTGCTGCTACTTGGGAGCTTTTCGGAAACTCAATTTTACGGAAACCATTCGATGACAGTGTTTTCGCCTCTCCTTGCTTTCTCGTCGATGAGTTTATTAAAAATAAAATATATGAATATGCAGGTCGTAGGGTTCATTTCAATGATGTGTCATTTGCATGAATAGTATTTTTACTGTAATATTCTCTATGATGTTCCGCCCGTTTTTTTTGATTATTATCGCCTTCTGCTCCACGATTTCTGCTGCGTTTCCACAGTGCAACAGCTTGGCCTTTCCCTCTTCATTGCCCAAGTCTCAGAATGCCACAGAAATGAACTTCCGAGCTTCGGAAAACAGTAGTTTCTACGGCCAGCTCACCCACGCCACCCGCGCCGATGCCGTCGACACCCCGCTGGCTGGGCGAAGACGATATTTGAGGCGGACGGGTCATTCATTCATTTTCTTCTAGCATGAATGCCTCCGGAATCTGATCCATTTGATTCATCATCCCCGCCTTCTGTGATGGCCTTTCCACGACGACGGACACACCCAAATCAGGCTTCATGTCCCCTTTACCGTCCCCCAGACGGGAATCACTCGTTTTTCCAGAGGTTTCCACTTGACTCCCAAACGGTGTTCGATCAAAATTTCAGCATGGACGCCGCCCCACCCCCCCAAACTACGCCTTTTTTTGCCTTGGCATGTAAAGCATACTCCTATTGGCTTGATAGGAAACGTCGTTCTTTTACTGAAGGGTCCGGGGACTCGTGTTCAAGAGGGCAAACTGAAGGACCTTTTTTCTGTCGTTCAGAATCGGAAGCGTCAGGCTCCGAAACTGACAAAGCGGCGGAACCTGTAACGGAGCATGTGATGCGCCGGGGAGATGCGTACCGCTGGGTTTACGATGTGAATCTGTGGAAGGATACGATACTCCCCGTGATGTTCATTCGCATCCTCTTACTGGCGGCTCTGGCGCCTGCGTTGGTCCTTTTTGCGGTGACGGCTTTGGAAGGGGAGCCCGGAAAAGGCCTGCTGCTTTTCATTCAGGTCTATGGCATGACGGCCTGCGGGCTGATCGCGCTTTTCATCGTGGTCTACCCTGTTTTTATTGTGATCAAGGGGGGGAGATATTCCATCCTTTTTGAGATGGATGACCATGGGATCCGTCACATTGAGATGCCCCGGACGGCCAGACGGTCCGAGGTGATGTCCTGGGCGGGTTTTGCCGCCGGTGTATTGGCAAAGAATCCCACCTTGATGGGAAGCAGCCTCCTGGCCGGGTCAAAAAGCCAGTCCTATTCCGCCTTTCAAAATGTTCGCAAGATCATTCACCACAAGCGCAAGGGGGTGATGAGACTCATCTGTCGCGATATGACCCGCAACCTGATTTATCTACACCCCGCCGATGCGGAGTTCGTCGGGAAATTCATCACCGAGCACTGCAAAAAGGATGTCCAGACCCTTGAAAAATGAGCGAAAATTGAAAAAGGCTTCGGGAGCCCGCAGGCGCCTGTTTCCGATGCTCGCGCTATTGATGCTTGTGGGAATCGGCCTTGCATGGGGGCCGAGGCTCCGGGATGTCGTGCGATCCCGCATTTCGAGGGTTTCGCCGGAGCCTCCCAAGGCGGACATACACCTGCGCGGATTGGCGGCAAGTGTTGCGGCCTCCGTGCAGGACGAAGCATTGCTCGGGATCATCGAGGTCACACCGGAATCCCCGGTGGCCACGGTTGGGAAAGTGAAGGTCGACTTTGGCGCCTACAACCTGGATGAAGCGTTATCCCTCCTGGTTGCCTCGCTGCCCACGCGCAAAGACACTCCGTCCGGGATGCACGCCCAGTCATTCCGTCTCTCGGTCGGGGACGGCAAGACGTTTCCGGTTCCGGTCGCGGTCACCTTGCCCTACGAAGCGGTCGGCATGTCAGAAACGGAACACCCCCACGCCCTCATCGTCGCCAAACTTGAGAAGGATACGTTGTCCTGGCGAATATTTCCCACGGAGGTTGATTCTTCCAGCAAAACCGCGACCTTCCACACCCGTTCCTTCAGCACGTTTTCGATCCTGCAAAATACCTTGAGCGAGGGCCGCGCCTTCTATTACCCCGACAACACGTACCGGGGACCCGCCACGGAAGTCAGGCCATGCCTTCCATCCCTGCTCCGGCAATTGGAGGATCTCAATACAGAGCCGTTCGAACTGCTCATCCGGGGGGATCCGGTGCCGTCCCAAGGGTTGATGGCCAACGGACTGACCTTGGTGAACGCGCTCGCGTCCGGCGGGAGCCATGCCTATGCGGTGGATGAACATCTTATCGCCTCGCTACTGTCCAGCGGCTTGAAAAACAATGTGGCGGAACGTTTCACGCAAATGGGCAACCTGGCCCTGGCATGCAAGATCATGGACCAGTGGTTACGTGGCGTGACTGCGGAGGATATCATACGCGACAACGCATTCAGCCTTCTTGAGGTTGCCGCCACCGGCGTTTCGGCCTATTTTGGCGGTCCGTACATGGCCGTTTGCGCCGGCGGGCTCTGGCTGGCGGGCATGGGGGATGCGCTCGTGAACCGTCCGGTTGATTTGAGGGAGGACACTGACCGCCTGGAGAAGGCGTACCGTCTCGCCAGTCCGGGCATTGCCGTAGTCAACATGGACGACCTTCGCGTGGGGGTCCATATCCCGGTGCCGGGGCGAACGCCCCCGCGCGGCAATCTCCTGCGGATGAACACGCGGACGGCATGGGCGAAGGTGATCGGGGAGATTCGCGACCAGACCGAGGGCGATCCCGGGGAGATGAAACGACGCGTCGATGCATTTGTCAGGGAGTACAGCAACGTGTTCTGGCATGCGGCTCAAGGGAATCATGCCGGGGACTTGCGCTGGTATCTTGGTGAGTTGATCGCCCGGCATCCGGATTTTGCGCGGCATCGTTCCGTGCGTGCCGCGGATTTGCCCTGGCCCGCCGAAGGTGCGCCTGCGCTTGTCGGGCCTGACGCAAGGGAAGTGGACGACCCAATCGACTCATGGCAAACACGTCGGCGCGCTGCCGCTGCAAAAGAATTTCAACAGCGCTTCATTGAACGCACGCACCTCGGGCTTCGACCGATCTATCGCCTTCTGGCGGAGGAAACACGGCAGGAAATGCTGCAAGCCCTCTACACCAAGCACTTGGAAATGGCCGAAGCCTTCAACGAAGAGATCGTCTTCGAACTGAAGGATCCCACGCTGTCCACGCCAGGTTTTGCAAAATCCGCTTACGCCGAGCATGTCTTTCGCCTCAGGACAAACGGGAACTATCAGGAGGATTTTTTTCTGCGGGAACGTCACCGGGACTCCGATCGTGTGTTCGTTTGCAACGTGTACCACTATGTCACCGCAGGCATGCCGGATACGCTTTTGGTCCTGCCGCCGGGTGCTGGCGATGCGCCGCTCGGTCATTTGCACACCATGGCCCAAGACATCATCCGGTTCACCGTCCGGCAGCCGACCACATGGATTGCGCTTCCCGAAAAGCTTGACATCATGGAATTCTTATTGTCGGCCGATCGCATCCCGGGTGGCTTGGTGGAGCACCGCCGGGAAGACCAATCCCATACCGGACCCTTTCTCAACGTGGAAATCGCGTCACTCACCCTGCGCTCCGGAGATTATGATCTTCCGGGACCGCCCATTGACTATTCGAGAGTAATCCCGCTGGGAAATGAAGTGGGTCAAGATTCGATCAGGCCGCAAGAAAGACAATCCCTGGAGCGGCGCGGTGTGTCGGAACAACCCCTGCGTGTCACGGTTCGCATGACCGTTGCGCGCGGCAACCCGGATGTCCTTGTCGCGTTGATCGATGAATTCCGGGAAAAGGAAATTCCGTCCCTGCGCGAGTCCGGTGAGCATGAATGGCGCACGCCGGCAGTGGGACCGGACATTGTTCGCATCCGGCTGATGAACGATCTTTTGCTGACAATCCGTTGCACCAGTTCGGACGCACGGGCACATGCGCTCGTCGAGGCGCTCTACCCGGCGGCGCTTCGACATGTCCGGGATCAGGCGCAAAAAACCGCCTTTGAGGTGCAGCGCATTCCACTCCCCACCGATCCTCCTGCGCCGGGTGTCGGCGGAGAAACGATTGAACTCCCCTGATCCATGCCGGCGTACGCGCAAACTGCACATGATGTTCTTCTCCGACTCAACCCCAACCCCGCCATTTCGCGCATCTTCCATGGACCGCATGGTCCTCAACCAGAATCCCGAAAACCGAAAGGCGCAGGCTATGTTGAAATATGCCGGATACGAGGACAATATGCTTTTTGCGGCTTTTTGGGAGGACGATTTTGAAGCCGTGCGCCACATCGCGGAAGTGTTTCATGATGTGCAAATAGCAGTTTGACATGGCCAAGATGCTGCTTGAAACCGGAGCCAGTGTGGATCCCCGCTCCAAATATGGGGAGACTGCTTTGGATATCGCCAGGGAATATAATCCTTTGAAATAAAGTCGGCAATGGCTTCAAGATCGTCTGCCGCTTGCGGCGTCCATCTTATTTCAGCGATTTTGACATTCGCTCCTTAACCTGGGCATGGGGGATGGTTTGCCCGGCGTCGGCCTGTTGGAGCCCCCTCTCGATTTTCACCATAAACAAGAGACGCTCCATAGCGTCCTCGATAGATGCGTCATCCGGAAGGTTTTGAACAGCTTGGATCATTTTGTCTTTTGTGGTCATAAACTAAATATATCAGGATTGATTTCAGACGGCAATCCTTATTCTCTCTGCATCGATCACCGGCACGGGGATAGTCTTGCCTACACTGTGAGTCCACCGACCCTTTGCGCCCACAATCTGTCTATTGCTTTGTCAGTCATTCATTTTTCCTTGCGAACGAAGCGCTGCTGAAAGAATACGCGACCAGGGAGTAGAAACGAAGCCACAAACAAGCCGTGCGGGAGGGCCTGCCTATCTGGCATTCCCTTTTTTCATCAATTCCCGCCATCAACCTCTTGCGGCAAAGCAAGGGTTGTATGGATCAAGTATCCTGCTTCGATCTCCACCGGTTCTGCCCCTTTTCGCCTGGGCAACCGGGACGTAGGCGCTCCCTTCATCGTTCCCCCGGCGGAACGGAAGTCGTCATCGAGGTCAAGACCTCGCAAGGGATTTACGATTGATCAGACTCCCATTTGAAATCCTTGAATGAAATTCGGTGAAACACCGCATGGAGCACCGGAGTCAGCACCAGACCCAACACACTGGCGGTGAGCAGTCCGAAAATCATGACATTGGCCATGGGTGTCCAAAGCGCGCCCCCCAAAACCGCCAAAGGCAGGAGGCCGATCATGGCCGTGAACGCCATCAGCAGGATAGGTCTCAGCCGTTTCACGGAGGCGGTCACCAAGGCTTCGGCGGGAGAAAGCCCCTCCCCTTCCTCGGTGCGTACCCGGTCCAACAACAGGATGGCATTGTTGACGATAATACCCGCCAGACTGATCAGACCGAGCATGGCCATAAAGCCGAAGGGCGTTCGTGTCAGCATCATGCCCGGGGTGATGCCGATCATCATCGGAAAAATCGAGAGCAGAATCACAATGGTGGCGCGAACGGAATTGAACTGCACCAGCAATACCATGAAAAGCAGGCCTGCGGCAGGCCCCACGCCGTCCAGAATCGACTGTTGGGCCCGGTCGCTTTCCTCGCTTTCACCGCCGATTTCGTAGCCGTAGCCCGCCGGCCAGTCTTCGGACGCGGTCAGGGCTTCCAGTTGCGGACGAAGCTCCTCCAGGGCATCGCTTGGAAACCGTCCGCTCACGTCCGCTTTCAGCGTCAGCGTCCGGGTGGCATTGCGGCGGCGGATATTGCTGGGTTGCCAGGTCAGCCGGGTTTGCGCGACCTGTTCCAGGGGGACGCTTTTTCCGGTCAGAAAGGAATACACGTGCAGGTTTTCCAATCCGGCCAGATCTTCACGGGACGCGGAGGGGGCGCGCATCACCACCGGAATCAATTCTCCCGCGTCCCGGAATTCCGTCACCGGCAAACCAGACATTTGCGTGAGCAGGGACAAGGAAATGTCCTGACTGGACAGCCCCGCGCGTTTGGCCTGCTGCTGGTTCACCTCCACCACCATTTTTTTGGTCCACTCCCCCCAGTCATCGTGTAAATTGTACAAGCCCCGGGTGTCCGCGAGCAGTCCTTTCACCTGATCGGCGGCACCATAGAGGGTTTCCAAATCGTCGCCGAAAACGCGCACCTGAATGGGGGCGCCCACGGGGGGACCCATTTCCAAGCGTCGAACCCGGGCGCGAACCTCCGGTTGCATCTCCTCGATTTGATCGCGCAGACGCGGCAGGAGTCCTTCGACCTGTTGCGGCGTTTCGGTCTGCACCATCAGCATGGCGTAGGCGGGATTCGCCTGTTCCGGCGCCAGAGCCAAATACCAACGCGGCCCCCCGGATCCGATCATCGCCGCCACCGAAACCACTTCGGAGCGATCGCGCAGAAGGGCTTCCACTTCCGTGACCCGCTCTTGGGTCACGGAAATATCACTGCCGCGCGGCAATTCCAGTTCCACCAAGAACATCTCCCGCTCCAGCGGCGGGAAAAACACGGTGGGGATGAAGCCAAAGGCCCAAATGGCCAACACCGTGGCCAAGCCGACCCCGCCCGCCACCGGATAGCGGTGACGCAGCCCGGCCAGCAAGAGGCGTTGATACAAGCGCCGGCCCCGCCCGGCCCCTTCATTTTTTTTCTTTTCCGGTCTTTGAAACCCATAACTCAGAAAAGGGGTAAAGGTCAACGCCAGGGCCCAAGATCCCAGCAGGGCGATGGTGACCACCACGAAAAGGGAACGGCAATACTCCCCGACTTCCGACTGGGCGGT
>PXAS01000369.1 GCA_003565815.1 PVC group bacterium | reverse complement strand
TTCGCGGTTTGGGGGGCGGACTGTCTGGACCGCCTGGTGGGCATGTTTGCGTTTGCGGTGTGGGATGCCCAGACCCAAACGCTGTTCGCGGCCCGGGATCGTTTCGGGGTCAAACCGCTTTATTACGCCACCGGGCCGGACGGGGTCCTGCACATGGCCAGCGAAATCAAAGCCCTGCATGCCCTGGGGATTTCCAAGGAACCCGACGAGGCGGCTTGGCGGAGTTATTTGGCGCGGGGGGTGTACGAACACGGCGACCACAGTTTTTTCCGGGACATCCGTTCCGTCCCCGCCGGACATCTGTTGCGTCATTCGGCTTCCGGCGGTGCCCCGGAGATCCTTCCCTGGTATGCGTTGGCGGAGCGGCTGAAGACGCTGGGGCCGGACACGCGCCCGGAAGCCGAGGTTTCGGAGGAGTTGTCCGCGCTTTTTCGGGAAACCCTGCGTTTGCGTTTCCGCGCGGATGTGCCCGTGGGCATTTGTTTGTCCGGCGGGTTGGATTCCTCCCTGCTGTTGGGGCTGATTTGCAAAAGTCGGGAGGGCGGGGACAAGGTGCAGTCCTTTACCTTCGTGTGCGGAGACGCGCGTTATGACGAGAGCCCTTGGGTGGAGGCCATGGTGAAGGGTACCCGGGTGGTGTCCAATGAATGCTTGTTGGGGGCCGCGGAGATCCCGGAACTCGCGGCCCGCGTTCAGGCTTCACAGGACGAACCTTTCGGCGGATTTCCCACCTTGGGCATGGCCAAGGTTCACTTGCGGGCCCGGGAGTTGGGGGTGACGGTCTTGCTGGACGGCAACGGACTGGACGAAGGCTGGGCCGGATACGGCTACTATGCGAATGCCGAAAACACGCCCTATGGTTTGGGGCCGGTGCAGGGAACGCGGAACAGTGCCGTGCGCCCCGATGTTCTGAATCCCGATTTTCTCGAAGGCACCATGCCGGAGTTGCCGCCGGCGCCTTTTGGGGATGCCCTCCTGAATTTGCAATATCGGGATCTGACCCACACGAAAATCCCCCGGGCCATGCGTTTTGCCGACCGGGTGTCGATGATGGCTTCCCGGGAGCTGCGGGAGCCTTTTCTGGATCATCGAATTTTGGAATTGGGGTTGCGGCAGCCGTTGGACCGTAAAATCCGGGACGGGCAGGGGAAATGGTTGCCCCGGATGCTCGCCAAAGACCTTTTGCCCGCCAACATCGCCCTGGCGCCGAAGCGTCCGGTGCAAACCCCGCAACGGGAATGGCTGCGGGGACCGTTGGCCGGCTGGGCGGAAGCGCAAATCGAAACCGCCCTGGGCGGATGGGGGGCGGCATGGTTCGACGCGCCCAAGGTGCGGTCGGCCTGGCGCGAGTATGTGCGGGCGGGCTCGGACAACAGTTTCCCGGTTTGGCAATGGATCAATCTTGGGTTGATGGCTGCTGAAGTTGAATTTGATTGTCTAGACCGCATTCCTTTGACATAAGGCTGACATTGTTTTTCCGTTTTCATTTTCGAAAGGTTTCCCATGTCAACTTCCTCCTCCGCGGATCGCTCGGGCCGGATCGCCGCCCTGAATTACGCGTACGCCGACAAGCCCAAAGTGGACCAACCCCGTTGCAATCTCTGTGGAAGTGAACGCTTTACGGTGATCACGCAACGGGACCGCTATGGGTTTCCCGCCGCCACGGTGGCCTGCATGGATTGCGGACTCGCGCGGATGAATCCCCGCATGACTTCCGGCGCTTATGCCGAATTTTATCAACACGTCTATCGCCCCCTGGTCAGCGCCTATCACGGACGCACCATCGACGCCACCAGCGTTCAGGAGGAACAATGGGTGTATGCGGAGGAAATGGGAGATTTTTACGAGCCGTTCCTGACCCCCCGGAACGGCCAAAGTTTTCTCGACGTCGGCGGGTCCACCGGGGTGGTGAGCCTGGCCTTTGCCAAACGCTTCGGGTTGCGCCCCACGGTGCTGGATCCGGCGCCCGACGAAATTCGCGAGGCGGACCGCTACGGGATTGAAACCGTGACCGCGCTTCTGGAGGAATGGGACTCCGGCGACGCCCAATACGACGTGGTCGGTATGTTTCAGACCATCGACCATCTGCTCGATGTGTCCGCCTCCTTTGAAATTTTGCGCAAGGTCATTAAACCCGACGGCCTTTTTTTGGTGGACATCGTGGATTTCCGTCATGCCTATTTGAAAAACGGTTCCGTGGAGCAGGCCACCAAGATCGACCATCCCTTTTCGCTGACCGAAGACAGCGCCGAGGCGTACTTGGCGCGGGCCGGGTTCGAAACCTTGCGGAAATGTTACAGCAAGGATCATCATTTGGTGTGTTATGCCTGTCGTCCCCGGGCGCCCCAACCCGACGCCATGCCCGCCCCGGAAAGCGTGCGGGCCTTTTTCCGGGAAATTCGGGCCGTTCAAAGCCATGGCCCGCAAAACGTCGGGGCCCGGCCATGAAAATTCTGGGATTGATTCCGGCCCGGGGAGGTTCCAAGGGGGTTCCGGGGAAAAACATCCGTCCATTGGCGGGGAAATCGCTGATTGAGCGCGCTTACGACGGGGCGCGGGCTTCGGGGGCGCTGGACAAAATCATTTTAAGCACCGATGACCCGCAAGCGGTGGAGATCGGTCGGCGAATCGGCTTGGAGGTTCCTTTTGTGCGTCCGCCGGAAATTTCCGGGGACACCACCCCAATGATCGACGTGGCCCTGCATGCGGTGAATTTCCTGGAAGCGGCGGGCGAACGCTACGATGCCCTGATGCTGTTGCAGCCCACCTCCCCCCTGCGCAGCGGGGACCATATCCGCAAGGCGGTGGCGCTTCTGGGCGACTTTGACGCCGTCTGCACGGTGGTGCCACTGCCGCGCGACCTGTGCCCCCATTACGTGATGCGCATTACCCCGGAAGGGTATCTGGATTATTTCATGCCCGACGGCGCGAAGTACACCCGCAGGCAGGACGTGCCGCTTGCGTATCGCCGCGACGGAACCTTGTTTCTCACCCGCGTCAACGTGCTCCGTGAAGCCCGAAATTTTTATGGTCGGCGCTGTCTGCCCTTGACGATCGACCCGGCGGACAGCCTGAATATCGACTCGCCGGAGGAGTGGGCGGAGGCGGAGTCGGTGCTGCGCGGGAGCCCTGAATCATGCGGGTGAGAATTGTTTTGGAGCCGCGTCGGACATGAATGCCGAAAAGAGGTCCGCCCGCATGTTCCGCAACACCGTCGCGTACATGCTGGCGGGGTTGTTGCCCAATCTGATCAACTTGGTGCTGCTGCCGCTGTACACGCGCCGCTTGGGAACGGAGGGGTACGGGGAATTGGCCCTGGTGGTGACCTTCACCTCCTTTTTGGGCACGGTGTTGGGCTTGCAGTTGGCCAACAGCATGGCCCGTCTGTATTTTGATTACGGCGAAGCGGATCGCCGCGTTTACATTTCCACCACATTTTTTGGAGGACTCGGGGTTTCTTTGCTGATTTTGGTACCGTTGCATTTCTTCGGACCCGTGGTGGCGGATACCGTATTCCCCCGCGTGGATCTCCCCTATTTTCCGTTGCTTGCCCAGGGGTTTTTGCTCATATTTCTGCAGAATCAGGTCAATTTCGGCAATGCGGTGTTGCGGGTGCAGCAACGGGGGGGGATGATTTTCACGGCCACGATTTCCCATACCCTGCTGACGGCGGCCCTGGGTCTTTGGCTGGTGGTGTTCCGGGAAGAAGGGCCCTCGGGCCTCCTGTGGGCCATGATTTGCGGTACGGCGTTTCACGTGTTGATTTTCGCCTTTGCCCTGCGCCATGATCTGCGTTTTGCATTTCGCTGGATCATGTTCAAACGCGCCGCCGCCTACAGTCTGCCCATTATCCCCCACAGTTTCGGGGGAATGTTGTTCATGTATTCCGACAAATACGTGGCCGCCCTTTTTCTGCCCGTGGCCGCCGTGGGCCTGTATGAACTCGCGGACAAAATCTCCATGGTTTTCAAAATGGCGGTGATGTCCTTTCATCACGCCATCAGTCCCGTATTCATGTCCGAATCCGCCCGGGACCGGGAGGCGACCATTGCCGCTTTCGCGCCGTTGATCACCCGGTGGACGGCGCTGTTCGCGATTCTGCTGGTAGGCATGAGCCTGCCGCTCCGCGAAATCATCATCTGGATTTTTCCGGCGTCCTTTCACGAAAGCCACAAGTTCGTCCCCATTCTGACCGGGGCGTATATGTTTCAAGGACTGTATACCTTTGCCTTGGATGCCCTGCTGTTTGAGAAAAAAACCAAATGGATTCCCTGGATCACCTTTAACGCCGGGGTGTTCAACGTGGTGGCCAACTTTCTGTTGTTGCCGCGTTTCGGTATTCTCGCCGCCGCCTGGACCACGCTGGCGTCCCTGGCGCTTTGCTTCGTGCTGGCCCACACGCTGGCCCGCAAGGTGTATCCCCTCGTCTTCCAGTGGTCCTCTTTGCTTCGCACGGGCGGGGTGACCGTGGGGACGGTTCTTCTCGGCGAACTTCTGGAGGATGTCATCACGCACACCTTCTCCCTGTTTCTGATCAAATGTGGCGTGGTCCTGTGCTTTTGCGGATACATCTGGTGGGCGGATGAGGGAGACTTGCGCAATTGGATCCTGAAGCTTGCGCGGGAACGGCTACCCGGAAGGAACAAATCATGACGGAGAAATCATTGCAGCCCCCGAAAAAAGACCCTTTGCGATTGTTGTATTTGATCGATGACGGCTGGCGCTACGAAAAGCGGCGGGTGATCCGCTCGGTTCTGGATGCCGGACACGACCTGACGTTGATCACGCACGACGCGAAAAGCGCGGAAGCTTTGCGGGAACATTTTCAGCAGGTGGTGGAGTTGCCCCGCAGCCGGCCGAGCGCCTGGCGGTATTATCCGGCGATGTTTTTCAGCAAAGACCTCGGCACCCACATCACCCTGAACCGTCAAAAGGAAATTTACGACGAGAGTTCCCCGCCGATGAAGATCCTGTTCCGTCTGCGGGATTTCTGCGGCAAACTGGGCTTGCATCGGCGGCGGATCCATGAAATCCGTACCCGGTTGTATCGCGGCAGCCGCATGCACGCGACCCTGTTGCGGGGCGCGGATGCGATTTTCTTTTCGCCCGTTGGTCTTCGGGACCAACGGATTCTGTATGAAGCCAAAGAGATCGGCCTTCCTGTTTTGGCGTGGATTTACAGTTGGGACAATCCCGTGAAGGACAGTGAATTTTTCCTCGATGCCGAGAGCTACGGGGTCTGGAATCCTGAAAACGTGGAAGATTTGTCCAGCTATCATGGCATTGACCCGGAAAAAACGCGGGTGCTGGGTCCGGTGCATTACGATGCGATGTTGGCGCGCCATGCCGCCAGGACGGCCGTGCCCAAAGCCGATCCGCCGCATGTGCTCTATGTGTGTGCGGTGGGCAGGGATTTTTTGGTGGCCCAGGAGGTGGAATTGATTCTTTGGATCCGCGCCCAATTGAACGTGGTTTCCCCGGAAACGGTGTTGAAGGTCAGGCCCTATCCTTTCCGGGTCCCGGGCAGTGGGTATGAGGCGCTGGAAGGGCGCTCGGACATCGAGGTGGTGCATTTCGGCAAGGAATTGGAGGGGCGCATCCTTATGGAAGAAGAGGAGGAGGCGCGAAAGCTCGCGCAAATCGAGGCCGCCGCCTGTATGATCAATTTCGGTTCCACCATGGGCCTGGAGGCGGCCTTCACCCCCACGCCCATCCTGCAGTTCAAGCGCCTCCCGCCCTTGAAACGCATTGGGCCCCACCACTTGGCCGACTCCCTGCTCAACGAGCATCTGCGACACATGATGTCCGGCGAACATCCCAATTACATCGTGGACGAAGCGTCCCTGCAACGGGCGTTCCGGGATATCCTTCTGTCCGGCAACTTGGCGCCCTACGAAGCCTACGGACGCAAATTGCGGAAATTCGTGGATCCGCTTCCGGCGGAAAAACCCTATATGAATCGATTTTTGTCCTGGTTGTCGGATGGCGCCGCCGGGAGCTTTGCCGACGCCCGATCTATTTCCGGAACCGTCGCTTGAGCACTTTGAAGAATACGGATGGGTTTTCCAGGTAAAACCGCGCTTTGCAAGGTAGGCGGACCCAGGGGCATTCGTTGTGGCGGATGTTTTCGAAAAACCGTTTTTTGATTTCATCCGCCTTTGGCGGTGTCAGGGGAGAGGAGGCTTCGCCCGTGTTTTTGAAAATGGCGAGCAAATCGTTTTGCGTGGTGGAGAGGCGTTTGCCGGCGGACGAAATGTGTGTACAGGCCAATCCGGCTTTGATACCCGTGTTTGCAAGCGTTTCCTTTGTAAAGTAATACGTGTGTACCGGTTTGATGACCCGTCCCAAATTGGCGGACGTGATCAGGGGGGTCACATCCAGCAGGTCGGGGGTCAGCACCACCAATTGACCGTCGGGTTTGAGATTTTCGCGGATTTCGCGGAAAACCTCGACGGGGTCGAGGACATGTTCGATGACGGCAATCAAAAAGATCAAGTCGAAGTTGCGGTCCATGCGAATAGGGCCGTTGATGTCCATGGAGACAATGTCGACGCCGAAACGGTCGGTTGCGTACTTGGCCGCATATTCGCCCAATTCGATGCCGGTGAGCCGAGCGCCGTGTTTTTCCCGATAGGCGCCGAGCAGTTCTCCGTAACCGCACCCGATGTCCAACACTTCGGCGTCGTCGGGGAGGGGGCCATCCAGCATGGGCAGGACTTTTTCCAGCAGGCGTCTTTTTTCGGGAAGATACTTGCGGTCAATGAGTTCCGCCAGTACCGCCGGATCATTGGCATGGGCACTGAAGTTGTGGGTGTAAAAATCGTTGTACCCTTCGCGGGTCAGGCGTGGAGAAAGATACACGAGCCCGCATGCTTCGCAGATCACGGCCCGGCACTCGCCTTTTCCCTGCCAGTTGACATGGGTGATGGGTTCGCGGATGAGTTCAAGGGTCCGGTCCGCCCCGCAGAGTTTGCAGGCGACCCTTTCCATGGTCGGTCCGTCGTCCGGGAGCGTGTTGATGCCTGGATGGTCTGGCATGGCGTTAGTCCTTTTTCGCTTTTTCCAACAAAAAAATAAATTGATAGGTGCGATTCAGGGGCAGGAGCGACCAGCGGAGTTTCACGCTGGCGATGCGCAACCAAAGAAGGGGGTTGCGCGAGGTGAAGATTTTCCGTCCGTGGAGAAACCAGTGGCGATCTTGGTGAACGGCCTTGATGCGGAGGCCATGGGATTCGAAAAAGGAGGTCCAGCCCTCCAGGGTTTTCATTTGCTCGTTGATATTTTTTTGGTCGGTCCCTTTTTGGGGATGGAACAGCCACCACAAAAAGCGGTCGTTGGGCACCACCACGCAGAGCGTCCCCCCGGGTCGGGTGACGCGGATCATTTCGTCGAGTCCTTTGCCCATGTCCAGAAAATGTTCCATGGCCCCCAGGCAGAAAACATGGTCGAACGTTGTATCCCCATATGGCAGGTTTTCCGCGTTGCCGACGCGCAAATCCGCCTCCGGGATGGATTGTCCGGCAAGTTTTACGGCCTCTTCGGAGATATCCAGTCCGGAAATCTTCGCCCCCCGCGTGGCCGCCGCCAGCAGCAGAAAGCCGGTGCCGCACCCGATGTCCAATACCGATTGTCCGGATTTCACACCGGCAAGATCGACGAAATAGGGAAACGCTTCCGCCGGACGCCAGGAGCCCTCGCCTTTCTCTTGATGGTGGCGGTTGTAATAGGCTTTGATGTTTTTTTCGGTGGTCATGGTGACGGGGAGGATGACGAAAGGCCGGCTTTGGGATGCGCCCCCGGCGAACAGTCCCTTGATTGCCGTTTTCAAGATGTTTAGTAAAGCAAAAATTACAAGTTCGAGAGACCCAATCGATTCCTTTTGACCCGCAAGGAAATGGGCGAAGCGGGTTAACGTTTCATCGACCTCGCGATCGAAATTCCCCGCCAGCGCAGGCTGTCAAAGATCCAACGAAAGGGAATGGCGCCCCAAAGCAAAACTTTTCGGACGACATGGCGGGCATGGTGTGCGCGCAAGCGCAGGCATTCCCGGGCATACGCGGGATGGCAGGCTCCGAAACTGGCGAAATGCATGATGGCGGGGGTCACCCACTCCCCGTTTTTCTTGAAACGACATCCCCCGTGGATCGTGTCCAGCCGAAGTTTCCCGGAAAGGCCGAACAGGGTTCGCATGAATTTTCCCTCGTCGAATTGGGTGTCCAGTTCGTGAATGGCCATGGCAATGGAAAAGAGGACCTCGTCAGGCGGGCCGTTTCCCAGGAAATCTTCGATTTCCAAGTCTTGGGTTTTTACGAGCAGTCCCCGGGCGGTCTCAAAGAACTTGCGGCTGTTTTCCCCGGCTTCGAAATAATAAATCCCCCCGTTGAATTTGGGAAGTTTCGAAATGGGATAGGCTTGAAACACTTTTTCGAAATTCACTTTCCAATGGGTGTCCCGGCTTCCCGGGGAAATATATTCAAAGCCCGGGGTGATGAAGGTTTTGCCCCGATATTGGTCGAAAATGGGATGGAGGGAACCGCAGAGCAGGGAGTCCGCATCGATAAAGAGGGTTTGTTGAAAAGGACTGTACAAATCCAGATGGAGTTTTTGTTCCACATTCCTGCCGTAGGAGGGGTCGTGGGGAATGATCACGTCATAATACCCGTCGAAATAGCCTTCGGGCGCATCCGTCACCACGGCCCGGGGCATGTCGGGGGCGTGTTGTTTCAGCGACAGGGCCAGATTGCGGGCCATGCGGAGATAACGCGGCTTGCCATGGGCGATGGTCAGAATGCCGCGTGTTTTGTCGGCGGAGGGTTCGGCGGTTTTAGAGGCGGAAGCGGAGTTGTGATCGGACATGTCGGGATCCGTGATGAAGGTGTTCGGCGGAGGGAGGCATGAAAAATGTTTTGCACCTTTGCCATTCCTTCCATATGAAAATGATCGGCGGCGGACAAGTTTGAAACACACGACCAGGCCTTTCATGTTCCGACATCAAAAATTGACAATGAAACGGGATCTTTTCTCGTGGTGGACCCGTCCCCCGTGGTTGCGCGGCACGGGCAAGGCCCGTGTTCTGTTCGCGGGACCCTGGGTGGGGGAATTCGGTTGGGAACTGATGAATTGGCAGGCTTGGGTTCGCGCCCTGGCCCCGCGTTACGAGGAGGTTTGGGTCTGTTCGCGGCCTTCCTCCGAGGCGTTGTACGCGGATGTTTTCACCCGCTTCATCCCCCATGACATCCGCGGCAAGCCCGTGCATGTGATCGCGACGGAGGTACAAAACCCGGAAGAGCGCGCCCGGGTGTTGGGCATGTTGACCCCGGAGATGGATCATCTGTTGCCCCGCTTGTTCGTGCCCGTCGCCGCGCAGCGCTTCATTCGCTTTGGCGAGAGGTTGGATTCCCCGCCGGCGGATGTGTTGTTTCATGCCCGCGGAAAGGAGATTGCCAGCAGCCGGAATTGGTCCCAAGGCGCCTGGGTCGACATGTGCGGGCGTTTGACGGCGGCGGGATTGAAGGTGGGCTGTGTCGGCTTGTCCGCGGCCACCTTGGATGTGCCCGGGGTGGCGGATTTCCGGGATCGTCCCCTGGCGGAAACCATGGACCTGATGGCCTCCGCCAAGGTGGTGATCGGCCCCAGCAGCGGTCCCATGCATTTGGCCTCGCTTTGTGGCGTCCCGCACGTGGTGTGGACCGACCGGGGCATCTACCGCATGGGCAAAACCAGCCGTCAAAAATATGAAAGCTGGTGGAACCCGCTCAACACGCCGGTGAAAGTTTTGGATGACGAAGGGTTCGCGGCCACCCCTGAAACGGTGATGAACGCGGTTTCAGAAATACTCCGGTAAGGTGGCCATAATCACAACGCCGCCCCGGAGCCCGCGTTCCGGATTGCGGAACTGAAGTTCATACCGCAGGTCGAGGGGGAAATACATGGGGCGTTGGGAAAGGGGCAGTTCGTTGTATTGGATGATGGTCGGTTGGTGGGGGACGACCCAGGGCGGGCTATCGGTATATTGAATGGCGGGAATGGTGGGGGGGGACCAGACTCGGGAGCCGGGAGCGGGAATGTCACCCCGATGAATGGCCTCCCAAACCAAGCGTTGGGTGCCGGTGGTCCAAAGATGGGGCGGCAAGGCCAAAAAGAGAAAAACGGCAAGCCCGGCCAGGCCATCCCGGGCACCGGGTGGAAGGCGGGGGAAAAGCGGACGGGACCAGTTGCGTGTCCAGAGCCAGGCCGTGGGGAGAATGGCAATGACGCCCCATCCGAAGCGGGGATGCGCGGTGGTCCACAACCAGAATGAGACCCCGGCGATCCCGAGAAACAAAGGCGTGGCTTTGAGACCGGCCCGGTTGCCGCGCAGATGCAGCGCCAACATGCCGACCAGGCCCATCAAGAGGTAGCCCGTGGAAATGAGTCGGGTGTAGTCTTCGCGCAACCATTTGAACATCCGTGCGGGGAGGCCGAGGGTTTCGCCGTGGCCCCATGGGGCATAATCGCGGACAAATTGGATTTCGATTTCCCGGACCTCCTGACTGAGCGACCATGGAAGATTCAGCGAAATGCCGAGAGGGTAAAAGGGCCACCCGGTGAGGAGAACTTGGTTGAGGACCCAGGGGAGCATCAGGAGGGTGACCAGCATGGCCGCGCGACAGGCGTAGCGAAAGGGTTGCCGGGCCTGCAGGAGCCCGCAAAGCCCGCAAACCGCGAGGAGAGGAAGGGAACTGAGTTTCGTGGCCAGCGCCAGACTGGCAAATAGAATGGGGAGCATCTCCATTTCCTCCCGGTTCCGGAGCAGGAGGGTCCAGAAACAAAGCACCGACAAAATGACGATGGGGACGTCGTGGGAGGGGCCGGCGGCCAAATTGAGGGCGATGGTCGGGAACATGGCCAGGGCAAGGGCGGCGGTGGCAATGAGATGGGGGGCGGGAAGGGTGCCCTGAAGCGCGCGCCTGAGCGCCCAAAGGACCTGCAGGCAGGTGAAAAAGGCGGCGAATGCGCCGACCGAGGCGGTCATTCTTCCCTCCAGGGGGCCATGGTTAAAGAGAGCGGGGAGGGTGAACCAACTGGAGAGAAAGCCAAAACGAGTGTGGATGAGCGCCAGGCCGGGTACGGTCCCTACGTTGGAAAGCCAGGCATGAATGTCATATTGATATGAAATGGCGTCGCTGGTGGTGGGGATTTTAAGCCCGTATGCAAGCATGGCGGCCAGCAAAGGGAGGCTAAGCCAAATATCAATTTTGGGGGGCAAGCGATGGCGGAGGGGGGGGTGGGAAATCAGGGCGAGGCTGACGCCGGCGGGCAGCAGGATCATCAGGGGGGACAGCGGGGTGAAGGGCGTGCACCAAAGGAGCAGGTTTCCCCAGAGAAACAGCCCCAGCCAGTGCGCCAGAAAGAAACGGGGGCCGTCCCCCAATTCTTTGGCGGCGTGATGAAGGACGAAGCCGCCAAGGCTTCCGCTGATGAGAAAAAGAAAAGACCACTGGAGCAATAAGACGATCATGGTTTTATTTGATTTTCGGGTGGGCGTTGAAGAACCAAACACTTGCGATTCATCCAAGTTCTCCAAACAGTTCCGCGAGTCTGCGGGTGAGGTTTTTGCGATGCAGTTCCGGCATGGGGCGGGCACCGGTGTTGAGGGTTCCGTTTTTCCACTTTTGGTACGCGTCGAGGATGGCGGGCCGAATGGCGCCAGGATCGCCGGGATCCAACAATTCGCCGCCGTCGTGGCTTTGCAGAAATCGGTCCACGTCGCCACCGGGCGGACCAAAGGCGAGCATGGGATTGCCGGTGGTGATCATTTCGAGGCATTTTCCGGGGAGGATCATGTCGTTGTGGGGCACTTGATCCACGAACACCAACAGCACTTGGTGCTCAATGACTTTTTCCAGGTATTCGTGGTGGGGCAGCATGGGCAACATTTCCCGGTTGGCTTCGGGCAGACGCTCCTCAATCAGCGCCCTGGCTTCGGGGGTGATGCGTCCGGCAAAGCGGAAACGAAAATCGGCGGCAAATCCGGGGGTTTCGGCGATCAACTCGGCGAGGGTGTCAAAGAGTGCGCACGGCACCCGCTGGGCACTCATGGATCCGTAATAGGACAGTCGGAATTTGTCGGCGGGAACTGAGGGGGGGACTTCATCGAGGTCGTGTCCGTTGGTGAGGGTGAGGAATCGGGTCTCGCCGTCCCGGGCCTTGGCGCCCTGGAGCATCCGTTGTCCGGGGGTGGCCACCACAATCCGGTCGGCCCGGTTCAAGGTGCGCCGCTCCAGGCGTTCGTTGATCCAGCGCACCCAGGGGAAGCGGTATTGGGTGTTGTAGGCGTAGTTTTCCACCCACGGGTCCCGAAAATCGGCCACCCAAGGCAGATTGTATTCGCGTGCCAGCCGGGAGGCGATGAGATGCACCGTGTAGGGGGGCGCGGTGGAGAAAATCAGGTCCGGGCGTTCGGCTTCGATCAGGGCTTTGCCGGCGCGGATGGCGGCGGGCGCCCAGCCAATCCGGGCGTCGGGAATGAAAAAGTTGAGGCGGATGAATTCGCCGAGATTGCGCGCGAAGCCGGACGGGGCCTCCGGCGCGGGTTTGGCCTTGGGGGCTGGTCCCCGCGCTTTCTTTCGTCCCGTGAGCGCGTGAAACAGGGCGTGGGGTTCGATCGAGGGGGCCCGGGCCACGGGGGCGACATGTTCCACTTCCGCGCAGAGGGCGGGGTCGGACGCGGTGGCGGTGCCGCCCTTGACGGTGAGCACCACGGGGGTGTAGCCGAATGCCGGGAGGTATTTGCAGAATTTCACCACCCGGTGAACTTCGATTCCCCCCGCCGGCGGCCAGTAATAACTGATGATCAGGACTTTTTTCATTGAAACGGATTGCCGATGGGATAGTTCTTTTGTTTCCGAAAGCGTTTTATTTGGAAAACTCCGTATGTACAGTTCAAAGAACCCCATTTCCGAACGGTGGCTGCTCTGCGCCTGCATTGCCGTGGCCTCATTGATGGCCGTTGCCCTGCTCCTGATCGGACACAGCGCCATGGGCTTTTCGGATCCCAACCATTGGATTCGCCGCACGGTCGCTTTGATGGAGGGAGATCCCGAGTTGCGGCGGGTGATTCTGTTTCCGCTTTATGTCAGTCTCGTCCTTCGCTGGGTGGGCACGTCCCTGGTGTTTTTGTGCAATCTTCCTTTTTTAATGTTGCTGATGGGGATGTGCGGCTGGTTGACGCTGCGCGTGGTGACGTTTCGCCGGGAGTTGGACGGACCTTGGAAAGCCCTGGCCTTTGTGTCTGGCGCGGTGGGGCTCATGTATTATCAATCCGTGGCCATGTCGGTGATGCTCAACCCCTATCGGGATGCACCGGGCATGGCCCTGTGTTTGCTGGGATGGTTCCTGTTTCTGCGGGGCGACGCCCGAAAAAGTTTGGGCTGGGGGTTTTTGGCGGGTTTGGTGTGCGCCTTGTCGCTGGGGTTTCGGGAAACCATGATTCTTGCGTATCTGCCCGTGGGCGTCTGGACCTTGGTCCGCCTTTTCAGAAATCGCAGGCATGGGCGCGTTTGGGCTTGGGCGGGCATGATGCTTCTGGGGGGTATCATTGGCCTTCTGCCCACATTTTACCAAAATCATCTGTATTCGGGATACTTTTTCATTCCGGCCTATTCGGCCCGCCTGATTGTTCAACAGGCCGAGGAGGTGGATGAGGCGGAATCGGCGGACCCCGGGGAACGGGAGGCCGCGGACAATGCCGAAGCGGAGGGCGCGGACGAAGCCGTGAGCACCCCCATCCCGCGTCACCAAATGGAAAGGCGTTGGATGACGGACGGCCCCACCCGCTTGCGCTTTCATCCCACCCGTCTGGTCCCCGGCGCCAGCCCAGGCTATTTTCAAGAGACCTCCCGAAGAATCGTGCAACGGTTTTGGCGTTCTTACAAGGGCATCCCCGGGATTTTGTTTTTGCTGACCCTGGGGGTGGCCCTGGTGAAGCGAAATCCCGTGGTCCTGGGGCTGGTGTTGCCTTCTCTTGTCATTACGTTTTTCTTTTACGGGGCGTATCATTATGTGAATTGGCGCTACGTGTTTTTCATTCACGTCTGTTTTGTCCCGATGATTGCGGCCGGTTTGGTGGAAGCGCTTTGGGGCTTGGGGCGCTTGCGCGCCAACATGAGGCCGGGGGTGGGTCTGGTCTCTTTGGTTTTGATCACCCTGCTGTTTTCCGGTTGGTCCTCCCGGCGGATTTTTGAAATGCCCGACAACCGGATTTATGCCTGGGACATTCCCAAGTTCCGCGAGCTGATCACCCCGCACTTGGAAGAGCCCCGGACGTTCATCGGTTTTTATCATCACCGGGAAATGCTGTCCTGGTTTGTGGACGAGGATTTCAACCATTCCTCGATCGGTTCCCATGTGTATCCGGACACGCTGCGCGCGGAAGGGCTGGACGCGGCCCTGCAACGCTCCGCCGACGAGGTGTGGACGGCCCTGGAAGAGGGCAATCTATACTTGCATCACATGCATCATTTACCGGTTTTGTTGCCGCTCTGGACCGAAACCCGCCCGGTGGTGCATTTGGGGGAATTGCCCGTTCGACTCTATCGCTACGGTCAGCCCTTGGATCACATGCTGTATCAAATCGTCCCCTGGCAAAGACGGGAAAGCACCTTTACGGCGGACTTCGGGGAGGATGCGGAGGTACCGAAAGTGTTGGTCGTGAATCCAAGGCGTCTGTGGGACGATCCCCAACGCAACGGGGCGGAATTGTGGTTGGACGATCAAAAAATCGTGGAACGTTTGGACAACGGCGCCCAATTCATCGAATTGCCTGCGGGCGTATCGGGTGAAATTGAAGTTCGCGTGAGCAGCGACGCCCCCGTTCCCGCGGAAATTCCCCATGAGATTTGGACCCGGAACGAGACCTTCCTGTTGCCCTTTGGCATGAGGCGGGACTGGTGGTTTACCGATGCCATTTCCCAAAGTGTGCAGGCGTTTACGAATTTACGGGGAGACGCCTGCATGTTGATCAACACCGGCAGCTTCCGCTTTCCGGTCTTCGCGGAGGCGGATCGGGAAGTCTATGTGGAATTGCGCGTGGAATTTGTGCAGGAGAGCCGTTATTTCAGGGAAGGTCACTATATGCTGGAGGTTGGGGACGGGCCTTTGACGCGCGGTTTCGTGCTGGCCGGACACCGCCAACAACGGCGAATGGTGGTGCCCCTGGGTCCCGGGACCGGGAAGTTGGACTTCCGGGAAATCTCCGTGCGCACCAACATTCCGGGGTGGGATGAACAGGTGCAAATGATCTCGGCGAATGTCACCGACAGGATCGGGTTCTTGAAAATTTTTGACGCCCGCATCTTCACACTGCCCAAAAAAGGGCCGTCCCCTTCATTCGAGTTGATTGTCGGCGACGCCCCGTACGGCATTCATCTTTTGGGGGGCGTGCATGGCTCCGAAATGCATTTGGGACGTTATCCGGTGCGCTGGACGGATGGGCGGGCCCGCATCCTGTTGCCGGAAGGCTTGCCGTCCGATACGCCGGGAACATTGGAGATCACCTATTTCGACCACCGGCCGGACACGGTCCCCGCCGAGGTGTCTCTGCGCTTGGGGGGGATGGCGTTGCCGGAAGTTTCCGAACACGTCGAAACCGAAACGCGCCGGCACACCTTGTCCGTGGATTTGGACGCCTTGCCCAAGGACGGCCCCCGGGTGTTGGAGATTGTTTCGTCCCCTTGGCAGCCCTTCAGGATCCGTGAAGAATTGCTGGATACCCGGCAATTGGGGGTGATGTTACATCAGGTGCGGTGGACGCCTGAGGGGAGTGACGAGTGACGAGTGATCAGCAAATCGACTCCATTTTCATTTGAATCCCTGTAAAACGAAAACAGTGGAGGGGATCCACCCTGTCGTTCTCGTTGATAAGCCATTTGGGCACCAAGGTCCCTGCTTCAATTCTCCGGCGACCTGACGGGTTCAATGTCGATGGCGGAAATGCGAATGCCGATGTCCGGCGGATAGCCGGGGGTATCGTATTCGCTCGGGTTCCATGTGTCGCTCTGAATACGAAGAATTTGCGCGGGCCGTTCGACGGAGGGAAGGGGAATTGTGTAAGTTGCCCATTCAAAGCCGACCTGAAGTTTTGCGGTGAATTCACCATCCAGACTCAGGCGCACGGGGATTTTTTCATCTTGTTGCTGCGGACGTTGATGGGCCAGATGCAGGGTGGCGGTGCCGCCCTTCGCGAGGCCCGGGATGTAAAGAGCCGCGTCCCCGTTGGTCCAGCGGTACATGCTCTCGCCGCGGCGGGAAAATTCGTGAAAGCCGCGAATGAGTCCGACCGCATGGTAGCTGGTGTCGATGGTGACCGTTTCCGGCTCCGGATCCTGCCCGGGGATCAGTTCATAGAGCGTTGCCTGGTTATGGTCTTCCCGGACTTGGGCGGGGATTCCGCTTTGGCTCCAGGCCAGGATTTGCCCATGGTGTTCGTGGCGCGAGAGAAAACGCGGATGCAGTTCGGGGTGGAAGAACGGACCGCGGTGGGAGAGATACACGATCGATTCCCCGGCGGCGGCTTTTCGGGACAAAAGCTCGTTGAGCGCTTGGGTTTGATGGGGGCTGACCGCGTCCATTTCCCGTGACAATTGGTAGGCGGGCAGTCCGTGCGCGTGCCGCAGGGGGGTGGCCAGCTGCCAATGGTCCACGAGAATGAAATCCGCGTCTTGGAGGTCCGAGGCCAGGGTGGCCACGAATGCGGGCAGACCCCGGTGTTCCCGGGTGCGGATCAGGTGGCGGGACGCATGCAGTTGCCAACCGAGCAGGAGGAGGAAGGCCGCGAGCACGGGTAATTGAAGGGAAGGGCGTTTGCCTTGCGGGATCCGCTCCATGGCCGTGGCGAACACATGGGCGATAAGCATCGCGAAAAAGGGAATCACCACGGGCAAATAGCGGCGGAAGGCCCACATGTAATAGGGTTGCACGTGTTTGCCGTGAATCAAAATCAGGGCGGAGAGCAGGCCGGCGGAAAACCAAAGCCATTGGGCGCGGCTTACGTTTGGGCGGGGCGGCAGCAGGAAGGCCGCGAAGGCGATGGCAAGCCCAAGCGGAGAAAACAGCCAGCCGAGGGAGCGGAGGTTGATGGCGTCGGGGGAGGCGTCGAAGCGGATGCGGAAAAAATACTGATAAACGCCGGCCAAGATCAAGAACAGCCCCGCAATTCGGGTGAGGTGGCTGGAATTCAGACGAATGCGAAAGCGTTGTCGCTGGAAAATTTTCCACGCCAGGACTCCGGCGAGGGTCAGAACGAGTAGGACGGCAAAGACCCCGAGGATGTAGTCCGGGCGTTCGACGAGGTAACGTTGAATCAGATGGCGGATAAACAAGGGGGTGACCCAAAAATTGCGGAGCATGCCCAGGCCCGCCCCCAGAGCCAGGGCGACGGTGTCGAGCCGGTCGTTTTGACGGTCCCGGCGCATGCCCCGCAGGCCGGTGACCAGGATCATGGCAAACAAGGGCAAGGCATTGGTAATATGGCAGACGGCGGCGGCAAAAGCGGCCAGCGCGACCCAAAGCAGGTCGATGGGGGCGCGGTGTTCGTCCCGTTGGCGCAACAAAAACAGACAGGCGAACACCAGGCTCATGGACAGGAGTTCCGAGGACGGGAAGCGGGCGAAATAGAGCATGGCCGGGTTGGCGCAAAGCGCCGCGGTGGCGAGCACGGCCCGCAAGGCGCCGAAAATTTCGCGCAAACACACGAACATCAGCAAAGGGGCCAGCAACGCGAGCGCGGTTTGTCCGATGTAGGCGGCGGGAATGCCGCCGCCGGCCGTGAACAAAGCCAACCACACGGGATAGAGGTGGAAATAATCCGGAACCATCTCTCCGGTTTCGCGGTCCAGAACCAGATAGCCCGCATGCAGGGTGGGACGGGGCAGATCGGTATTGCGCATGAACGTTTCTTCGAGAATGCCCGGCATGCTTTGCCAAAAGGGCTCGACATAGCGAAGGGCGCCCGTGCGTACGACGCGGGCCGAAGTGCTGACGTATTCCCCGGGATCCCAACCGCCGTACAGATAGGTGTGCGGACGACCGAACAGCAGAAAGCCCAGCGCCAAATAGAGACCCAGACCCAAGAGAATGGATTTGTGGAAGGGGAGGTGGAGTAACCGGCGAAGTCTCCAGCCGCCGCTGAACGCCCAAAGCGAGACGGGGGTCCAGAGTCTTGCCGTGGAAAAAATCCCGAAATCGGCCATCAGCAGGGCCATCGGAGCCAGAAAAAGCGGTCCGCCGAGGAGAAAAGCGGTCCACGCCTTGCCGGGCCGGGTTTTGGGGGTCATCCATCCCGCGCTGCCCACGCCTGCCGCCAGAAGCAGGGCGGCGGTGGAAATCCATCCGAGGATCATTTCCGCGTTTCCTCCAGCAAGCGATCCAGGCGGGTGATAATCCACGCGGTTGTGTCCACTTTTTCCGCCAGCAGTTTCGCGCGTTTTTCCGCGGTATTTTCTTTCAGATGCGCATCGGCCAACAACGCGTCCACATGGGCCAGGGCTTCCTTGGCGGCGGAGGCCTTGAAGTTTTTCACCAGACCGTAGCGGGTTTCCTCTTCATCCGTGTACCCGCGTCCGGTTTCGCTGATGAATACGGCGGGTACGCCCAAAACCGCGCTTTCGGAGGCCATGGTGGCGCTTTCGCCCACCAACAGATCCGCAAACGCCATGACGTGGTGGAGTTTTTCGGGCGCGGCCCTGAAACGCAACGGTTCCAAATCGTCGGGCAGGGGGCCTTCGCTGGAAATGAGCACCCGCCCCTTGTCGGCAAGTTTTTGCACCAGTTCCCGCTTCAGCGCCATGGTCAATCCGGCTTCGCCGATGTCGTGGGAGGCCTGCCAGGAGACAAAGCGGACCAGAGAAAAGGGGGCGTCGGGATTGACGCCCAGCTCTTGGGCCACCCGCGGGTCCGGGGTGAAGCGGTCGGGATGCAGGTAGGCGAGTTCGTGGTAGCCCGGATAGGTTTCATGTTGGCCTTTGACCTCTCCCTGATAGCAGTCGGGGGTCATGACGCGATGGGCCAGCGGATAGACGAAGCGATTGGTAATGCCCGCGTTTTCCGTGTCATAAAACACCACCGCCGGTTTGCCCAGCATCTTGCCCACCGGGGCGATGGTGACGCCCATGATCCCGATCAGTAAATCCGGTTTGAATTTCCGTGCCAGCCGCCACATTCGCGCCACGCGAACGCCCATTTCCAAAAAGAGGGCGCCTTTGTGCCGACCCAATCGGCTGATGGAAACATAAGGCAGCCCGTAGGCCTCCAGAAGCGCGTTGGCACATTCTTTTTCCCGACTGATGATCAACACCTCATCCCCGCGGTCCAGCCAATGCCGGATGGCGTTTCGAAAGACGTGTACATGGGCGGGATGCAAGATTTCCACAAGAATTTTCATGCGTGTTCTCCTCCCATCTTTCCGGCCCGCTGTCACGTTCAAATTGATTGGAAACGGCGTGGCGCGACAGTCCCTGTCGCGAACGGCAGAGGGATCGGATGAACCGCCCCTCCACATTTGGCTTGAAAAGGCCCCCCGGTCAGGATAGACGACTTTGCATGAATCATGCGAACGAACTGAAGCGGGAGGTCCCGTGCGGCAGGTAATCGGATGGACCCGGGACGATGAAAACGGCGTGTCCCACGATGTCGAGGCCGCCCGAAACCGGAACCAATGGACCTTTCGCCGTCGTCGGAACCGTCGGTACGACTGGCAAACCTTTGCGCCGGAGTTGGTGGATTGGGAAATTTTGCTCGATACCCTGCAACGGAAATATCAGCGGCGCCGTTGCGCGTGGCGGGACGTGGAGCAGGTCCAGGCCTTTCTGGATCAGGCCCGCCTTGAAAAATCCTGAGTCCGCGAATTTTTCAACAGCGCCCGAATCCGCTTTTCATCCATCTCTTCGACCGCCTCCTCCAGGGCGCGCAACAGCCGGGTCAATTCCTCGCGGGAGATGGGCTCGGGAGTGTCCACGAGACGATTGACTTTGGGGACGGGCGTGGATTCCAAGGTTTGCCCGTCCGAAACCAAATGTTCGTGCAGGCGTTCCCCCGGGCGGAGTCCGATGATTTCGATGTTTTCGTTCCCGGGCTTGGATTTCCCGGAAAGTTGGAGCATTTGTTCGGCCAGACGCATGATGCTGACGGGTTCGCCCATGTCGAGGATATACACTTCCCCGCTCCCTTGAAGGGTCTCGGCGTGCAACATGAGGGTCACCGCCTCCTCGATGGTCATGAAATAGCGGGTGGCGTCCCGGTGGGTGACTTTGAGGGGTCCGCCGCGCTTGAGCTGTTTCTCGAAGAGCGGAATGACGCTGCCATTGCTACCGAGCACGTTTCCGAAGCGCACGCATCCGTAGGCTTGGCCGCCGGTGTTGGCGGCCTCCCGCACCACGCGCTCGCTCAGGGCCTTGCTGGCGCCCATGATGCCTTGGGCATTGCCTTCGGCGGTCACGGCTTTGTCGGTGGAGACATGCAACAGCCTTTTCACACCGGCTCTGCGCGCGGCTTCGATGACGTTGCGAGTGCCCAAAACGTTCGTGCGGGCGGCGTCCAATGGATGCAATTCCATCATGGAGACGTGCTTGCAGGCGGCGGCATGGAAAATGACGTCCGGTTTCGTTTCCAAAAACAGGCGTTCCACATTGCCGGGAAAGCGGATATCGCACAACAGCGGTTTTGCGGCGGGGGCGTTGGGAAGGGCGGTGATTTCCTCGTTGATTTCGAAGAGGGCGTTTTCCGCCATGTCCAGCATCAGCAGTTCCGCCACGGGAAAGCGGGCGATTTGTCGGCAAAGTTCCGAGCCGATGGACCCGCCGGCACCGGTGACCAGCACCCGGAGTCCGGTCAAGGATTCCCGTACCGGGGCGGGGTCGAGTTTGACCGGTTCCCGACCGAGAAAATCGGTCAGCCGTACTTCGCGGATGGGGTTTTGATGCAGGGAGGGGCTGTCGGTCGGGTGGAGTTCCGGGAGGATGCCCACCCGGCATCCGGCCTCCACGGCGGTAATGAAAAGCCGTCGGAGTTCCGGGGGTTCGGCTTTGGGGAGGGCGATAATCACTTCCCGGACTTGATGTTTGCCAATGAGTTCCGGGAGGTCCGCCCGTTTGCCCAGAATCGGAATGCCGTGCAGGGAGCGGCCCTGCTTGCCCGGATCGTCGTCCACGAAACCCACCACCCGCACCGGACGTGCGGTGGCGTGCCAGAGATAGCGCATGGCCAGTTCCCCTTCGTCTCCGGCGCCCACGATGAGCACGGGGAGCCGTTTGCGGGACCTGAAATCCCGAAACCCTTTTTGGCTCTCGAACAAGGCGCGTCCGGAAAAACGGATGAGGGAGAAAAACCCGAAGGTAAACAGGAAATCCAAAAGCAACGGGCCGATGGGGAAGCGATGGGGAATCCAGAGCAGGATGCCGGCGATGAGGGCCAGGGAGCCGCCCGCGGACGCGGCGAACACCCTTCGAATATCCGGAAAGGCCGCGTACCGCCACATGCTGCGGGTCAATCCGGCCAGATCCGCGGCCAAGGCTTTTGCGAGGATGGACATGGGCAGGGCCATGTACATCATCCCTTCATAGGTGGACGGGGGCGGACCCAGGTAAAAGCGAACCGCAAACGCCAAGCGCAACGACAGCCATCCTGCGATCATGTGCAGACCCAGAAAAAACAAACGGTGTTTCATGAAAAAGGAGTTGTTTTTCGGAGGAAATCCGAATTGCAATGCAGATAAGCACAAAAGCGGTGAAAAGACAAATTGAAAAGGCGTGGGAGGACCTTAACCTTGCGCCGGGGACGCAATCCAGTCGGCCCATTGGGGATAGATGATGTCACGATTGAATTTGTCTTCGAAAAGGGTTTTGGCGGCTTGTTTGGCGCGAAGACCGTGCCGCGGATCGTCGGCATGGCGCTGAAGTTTTTCAAACAGATCGTTTGGGTTCCCGTGGAGATAGCCTTCCCCGGCTTGATGCCCGGCGAGCAGGTCCGCGAGTTCGCCGGGGAGGCTGCTGAGCACGGGAAGCCCCGCTGCCAGATAATTTCCGGCCTTGTAGGGCACCGCGACCCCGCTGCGGGGATCCATGGGAATCAGGCCCAAATCCGCGGATCGCAGGACCTGCGCCAGGGCAGGTCCGCTGACATAGCCCGGGAAGGCGGTCACGTGCTCCAGCGCCAATGATTTTGCCCGTTTTTGCCAAAAATGGCCCGGGTCCGTGCCCGCAAACGTCCACTGCCAATCCCGTCCGGCGTCCCGGGCCATTTGGGCGCTTCGAAGCACGGTTTCCAAATCGTAAATTTTGCCCATGGCGCCGAGATAGAGGATGTGGAAGGGGTGATTCCGAGAAAGGGGAGGCGCGGGAGGGAGGGGGGTCTCGCCGAGATAACAGACATGTACCTCGCCCCGATGACCCAGGCTGCGGGCGCGTTGGGCGAAGGCGTGGGACTGCGCGCAAACCCGGTCCGCAAGTTGCATGTTGCGGCGGGCGAGGCGAAGCCAGGGGGCAAGCAAAAATTTGCCAAGGGCCTGACACACCTTGCCATTGGGCAGGGCTTGCAACCAAGTGTCGGGCCAGTCGTCCATGAAATCGATCACCGACACGGCCTCGAAGCGTCTTGCCAATTGCAAGGCCGCCCGGGCGCCCTCCAGCGGGGGGGATGCCGCCAGAATCAAATCGGGTTTGCCCAGCCTGCCCGCGGACACATCCGCCGTCAATTCTCGTTCCAAGCGTTTGGCCCACACCGCGTGGGACCGCAGGCGCCGCAGGGAAATGTTGGCGTGATACATCGGAGTTGGAACCAGGCGAATGGTGCCCGTGGCCCGGGAAGGACCGTGAGTGCGCACCCCGTTTTTTTCTTCGGGTTCACCCTTGGGAACATGGCCCGATTCGGGTAGGGCCTCCATTGCCCTTCGGGTTTTCTTTCGGTGATGCCAGTCGGAGGACACCCAGAGCACATCATGCCCTTTGGCGCTCAGATGCCGCGCCAGACACGCATAGCGTTGTTCCGGACCCTCTCCGGGTAGTTCGTCAAACGGATTGATCAGCCAGATGTGCATGATTGCGGACCCTATCCGAAAATCGCGGGGCGGAAAACCAAAATCCTGAATCCGTGAGAACTTTGCGTAGAATCCGGGCAAGATGACGGATTCAGGAAAAAGGCTTTCCGGAGCCGCATGAAATTTCTCCCAAATGAATTCCCGGCTTGACCCTTGCCTCGGATTCCTTTAGGACAATTACCCTTGCAAGATTCAGATGGTCAATTATTTGGAGTACTCCCATGTCTAACAAATCGAAGAAACGCACCACAAAGCGCGAATTGGTGGTTCGCATCGCTCAGGAAACCGGCCTGATCCAACAGGATGTGTACGATGTGATTCAAAAAACCTTGGATTACATTACCGAGAGCCTGGCCAATGGCGAGGAAGTGGAATTCCGTAATTTTGGCGTCTTTGAAATCACCGAACGCAAGCAACGCATCGGGCGGAATCCCAACAAACCCGAGCAAACCGTCACCATTCCCACCCGGAAAGTCGTGAAATTCAAACCCGGCAAGGTTATGAAGCACGTGGTGAAGGGCGACTGACCCTCACGATCATTTGCCAGCTTGCTTGATCCGGTGGGTTCCCCACCACGCGCGCGGTCCGGAATGCTTCGGAGCCGCGCCTTTTTTCTCCAACGTCGATTCCCCGTACAAACCTTATGACTGATTCCCCTCCTCCCGCCGAACCCACTGAAAACGATCTGCGCGCCCAGCGTTTGCTGAATCTGGACAAGCTCAAAGAAGCCGGATACACCCCCTATGGCCGGGCCTTTGCACGGGATGGACGCTTTGACGCCCTTTCCGGCGCCTATGAAGAGGGCAAGGAAGTTCGCCTTGCCGGACGCCTGGTGACCTGCCGGGAGATGGGAAAATCGATTTTCGCCCATTTGCAGGACGGCACCGGACGCATTCAGATTTACCTCAAGCTCAACAACCTGGGCGAAGAAGCCTTTCGAGCCTTCAAATGGACCGATTTGGGCGACCACATTGGCGTCCGGGGCACCTGGTTCACAACCCGCACCGGCGAGCAGACCGTGCAGGTATTGACGTGGACCCTCTTGTCCAAGGCCCTGCTGCCCCTGCCGGACAAATGGGACGGGCTGCAGGACGTGGAAATCCGATACCGCCGCCGGTATTTGGATCTGATTGCGAACCCCGAGGTGCGGAAGGTTTTCAACGCCCGCATCGCCATCCTCAAGGAAATCCGCGCTTTTTTGGCGGAGCGGGAGTTTGACGAAGTGGAAACGCCGATGATGCAATCCATCCCCGGCGGAGCCGCGGCCACGCCCTTCCAAACCCGCTACAATGCCCTGAGCATGGACATGTATTTGCGCATTGCCCCCGAGTTGTTCCTCAAACGCCTCCTGGTGGGCGGTTTTGACAAGGTCTTTGAACTCAACCGCAATTTTCGGAACGAGGGACTCAGCCGCAACCACAATCCCGAATTCACCATGCTCGAAATATACGAGGCCTATGGCAACCGGGAAAGCATGCAGACGCTGATCCGGGACATGATCACCCGCCTGGCTGAAAAGGTCATGGGCACCCTGCGGGTCGGTACGGAGGCGGAACCGGTGGATCTCACCGATTGGCGGGAAGTGGCGTACGACGATTTGATCGTGGAAAAAGCCGGAGCGGATTATTTCAACCTCGATGCCCCCGCGCAACGGCAACGGGCCCAATCGCTGGGCTGTCATGTCGATGACACGTGGACCCCGGAAGAGGTGACCCAGGAGATTTTTGAGAAATGCATCGAAAAAACGCTGGTTCAACCCACCTTCGTGACCCGTCTGCCCGCGCATTTGGTGCCATTGGCAAAGGCCTGTGAGGATGATCCCACCAAAGTGGATGTGTTTGAATTGATTATCGGCGGCAAAGAGATTGCCCCCGGCTACAACGAATTGAACGATCCCCTGGTGCAACGCGAACGCCTCCTGGCCCAATCGGGCGAGGACGCCATGAAATTCGACGCCGATTTCCTGTTGGCCCTCGAACACGGCATGCCCCCCGCCGGCGGCATGGGCGTGGGCATCGACCGTTTGGTGATGTTGCTGACCGGGAGCGAAGCCATTCGCGATGTGATTCTCTTCCCGCAAATGAAGCCCAAAGCGCCGTGAAAGACCCATGCCGCCCTCCCTCTATCTCGCCCTCTCATATCTAAAGCCCAAACGCCACCTCTTGTCGGCGATCAACGTGCTGGCGGTATTGGGGACGCTCTTGGGGGTGGCGGTCCTCATTATCGTCATCTCGGTGATGACGGGTTTCGACAGCATGTGGCGCGAAAAAATCCTGAGTTTCCACCCCCATGTGAATTTGTTTTCGTATCACAGCGTCCTGGCCGAGGACGATCCGCTCTTCGACGAAGTGGCCGAACACCCGGACGTCCTTTCCGTGTCGCCCTTCATTCATACCAAAGTCATGGCCCAATACCGGGACCGCATGGTGTTGCCCTCCCTGCGCGGCATTGATCCGGAGACGGACTTCCTCTACCTTCGTTTGGTGGCCGACGAGGCGAACACCCTCATGGACGGGGAGTTTTTGCTGGAGGACGAAACTTGCGTCATTGGCCTGGAACTCGCCCGAACGCTCGGAGTGCGGGCCGGGGACACCGTCAGTGTCATCAGCCCCACCATGTTTGCCGCCGACGGAGAGATCCGGCTGCCCGTGGATTTGCGGGTGGCGGGAATCTTCAGCGTGGGCATGTATCAAATCGACAACGAGTTTTTTCTCACCGATCTGCAAACGTCCCGGGACGTGCTCGGGGCGGACGATGGCGTGGACGGCATCCAGGTGATCGGACGGAATTTGATGGGCGCGGAGCGGCTCGCCAATGAATTGAGGGAGATTGCCGGCGAACAATACGAATCCATGAGCTGGATGCGCATGAACCAAACCCTCTTCAACGCCCTCACCGTGGAAAAAAACATGATGTTTTTTCTGCTGACCGTGATTTCCATTGTGGCCAGCTTCCTGATCAGTTGCACCTTGATCATGATGAGCGTGCAAAAAACCCGGGAGATCGGCTTGCTGAAATCCATGGGCTTCCGGAACGGCACCGTGATGGGCGCGTTCATGTGGTACGGCATGATTCAGGGCACCTTCGGCATTTTCCTGGGGACGGGTGCGGGTCTGTTGGTCTTGCGCTACCGGCAAAGCATTTTGGAAGTCCTCTCCCGCCTCTTTGGCATGGAAGTCCTGCCCGCGGAATTGTATTTTCTGTATGAACTGCCCGCGGAAACCCGTTTTGTCGACTTGGCCCTGATTTGGGGGCTGGTCTGGGCGCTTTGTTTGTTTGGGGGCTCGATCCCCGCGTGGCTGGCCGCCCGCCGTAACCCCGTGGAGGCTTTGCGTCATGCTGGATAGCCATCTTTCGGACGCCACGCCCCTTTTGGAGGCGCTGGCGGTTTGCAAATCGTATGACATGCCCCACGGCGTGGTGGAAGTGCTCAAAGAGGTTAGCCTTTCCATTTACGCGGGCGAACGTGTCTGCATCATGGGCCCCAGCGGCGCGGGCAAAAGCACCCTCTTGCATTTGCTGGGGGGCTTGGATACGCCGGACCGCGGGGAAATTCGGGTGGAAGGGCATTCCGTGACCGAGTGGGGCGAATCCAGGCGGGCCGCGTTCCGGGCCCGGAAAATTGGCATCGTCTTTCAAAGCTATCATCTCATGTCCGACCTCAATGTCCTCGAAAACGCCCTCATGCCCGTACGCGCCCTGCGTGGATGGGCCTCACCTGGGAAAAAGGACGTTGAACGGGCCAAAACCCATCTGGAGCAAGTCGGCCTGGGCCAACGCTTCGGACACCGTCCCGTGGAGTTGAGCGGCGGCGAGCAACAGCGGCTGGCCATCGTGCGCTCCCTCATCAACGATCCCGATATTCTCCTGGCGGATGAACCCACGGGGAACTTGGATGCGGATACGGGAAAACGGGTATTGGATGATCTGTTCGCGCTGAGCGCCGAACGCAAACGCTGTTTGATCGTCGTTTCCCACGATCCCGCCCTCGCGGAACGCTGCGAACGCATCATCCAATTGCGGGCCGGCGAAGCGGCGGGAATGACGACGTGAAATCCGAAAGTCGAACGGAGCACGGACATTCCTGTCCGTGAACACCCGCTGATTTTTTGAGTGAGGAAGGTTGAAATATGGAGGCGGAGCGTCCCGCTCCGGTATCTTCAACATCGATTTCCGATAGACCTCATCTTGAATTTTACTCTCATTCATCGGGATGGTTCGAACCTGATCCAGTTCACCTTGCTCCTTTCCGAACACTATGAAACTATCACATCCTATTAAACCAATAGGACGATATCCCGGCATGCGTTTTTCGAAACCGTATGATATTTCCTTTTCACGGCATTCGTCATCCGAGAACAGAATTCAATCATCTTCGTTGGACCAGCCTTCTTTCATTGTTGAAGTGTATCGAACGTCACAGCTCAGCGGCTTGTCCGCTGGAGCTGCTGGTTGAGCCTTCTTCTATTCCGCGTTGCCGGCTGAGTCCATCCCGGAGTTTCTCTTCGATACGGTCTCTCAGGCTTTTCGGGGCCAGCACCTGAACATCGGGCATCCAGGACAGCACCCAGCGGATGAGTTCCTGCCTGCCAGAGGTCTCCAGCCGCATTTCCACCCGGCCATCGGGCCGCCGGATGAAGGTCTGCGTGGGATGCCAGACCCGCT